>NZ_CP029064.1:300000-572500 GCF_003076275.1 Microbulbifer sp. A4B17 | reverse complement strand
GGAGATACGCTCTGCGGCGACCAACCCTTCCTCTCCGTGCACCAGGCGAGTCACTTCACGGGCCAGGATTCCTTGGGCTTCGGGTCTGCCAGCACGCTCGCGATCCGTAGTTTCTATCGCATCAATCTCATCCACACTGAGGAAAGTGAAATAGCGCAGGAATTTATACACGTCCGCATCAGCGGTATTTAACCAAAACTGATAGAAGGCGTAAGGACTGGTACGTTTTGGATCAAGCCAAATAGTGCCGCTCTCAGTTTTACCAAACTTGGTGCCATCTGCTTTAGTCACCAATGGCAGTGTCAAACCGAAAACCTTACCGCGATGCTGGCGACGGGTCAGGTCGACACCACCAGTAATATTGCCCCACTGGTCTGAACCACCGATCTGCAAGGTGCAATCGTGCAGTTTATATAACTCGGAAAAATCCATCGACTGAAGCAGCATATAGGAGAATTCTGTAAAGGAAATACCTTCACCCTCACGCTGGATACGCTGTTTGACGGACTCTTTGTTAACCATGTTGTTAACAGAGAAATGCTTGCCGACGTCGCGCAGGAAATCGAGCGTATTCAATTCCCGAGTCCAGTCTAGGTTATTAGCAACAATGGCACTATTTTCCCCGCAATCGAAATTGATAAATTGAGATACCTGGTTTTTCAGCTTATCTACCCAGCCCGCAACAATATCGGGGGTATTCAGGCTGCGCTCTTGCGCTTTAAAAGATGGGTCGCCAATCAGCCCCGTGGCACCGCCTACCAGAGCAATCGGTTTATGCCCTGCCGCCTGAAACCTCTTCAAGGTCAGCAGCGGTACTAGACTGCCTATATGTAGGGAGTCTGCAGTGGGGTCAAAGCCGCAATAGAGGGTTCGACTCTCCGACAAATGCTGCGTCAGTTCGCCGTCACCAGTCGCTTGATTGATTAATCCGCGACGGTCCAAGTCTTCAAGCAGTGTCATGTCGACCCCAGCCATGCTTTCCCCTCATATTCAGGCTTGAAATTAGCGCCACCAGCCGGCGGCAAAATGCGCTGCAACATTACCGAACTTTGCGGCAAATACAAGCGTATAGCAGCCTTGTATCTGCACTAAAAACAAAATTCATGAGGAACCAAACCGTGAAAAGACGTGTCAATTATCTCGTGAACCAAGGCGGCTTTTTTGCTATAAAGTCCCTTCAATGCCTGTTTTTTAGACACTCAGTTTTTCAAGCGCAAATAACAACGACCGTCAGTACCGTCCGCTAACGCCATGCAAAATCACCGTAATTCGAGTACAGGCCTCCGTATTGGTGGCTTACCCAAGCATTTTCCCCGCGTTCATGCGATGATGGCCGGCGTTGCGGCATTTGTCCTTATGCTGGCTGTTCTGATTCCTTCGCCGGAGACTTCCTCCAAACGCACATCCCTAGCCGTCAAACTTTCAGAGGTCACAAGCAACGACAACGCTAAAGCTGAAGCTAAACCCGCACTCACTTACACACCGGCAGAAACCCCTCTACTTAATGTCAGTGTTGAGGCGGTCAAGTCATTGAGCCTTGAAGTGCGCAATGGCGATACACTGTCAGACCTGTTCCAGCGCGCGAAAGTCAGCGCCAAGGAGATGTACCAGCTTCTGGGCAGCGGCAAAGAGGCAAAACAGCTGGCCCGACTCACCCCGGGCGAAGAACTGACTTTTCAAATGAATAATGATGGCCAGCTGCAGTCTTTAAAGTTACAGCGGGATCGTCTAAATCAAGTTGAGTTTACCCGCACAAACGCAGACAAGTTTGAGCACGCTCTGATAACCCGCGAGCCGGATAGTCACCCAGCCTATCGACAGGCCCAAATCGATAGTTCCCTTTTTCTCGCAGGTAGTGATGCGGGCTTAAGCGACAGCTTGATAATGGAAATGGCCGATGTGTTCAGCTCTGATATCGACTTTGCCCTCGATATCCGTAAAGGTGATCATTTTAGTGTGATGTTCGAAGAGCAATTCCTGGATGGGGAAAAAATTGGCAACGGCCCTATTCTGGCAGTCAGTTTTACCAATCAGGGAAGAACTTACAGCGCCGTACGTTATGTCGATAATAGTGGTGATGCCAACTACTACACGCCTGAAGGCAAAAGTATGCGCAAGGCGTTTATCCGTACACCGCTGGACATAGTCCGTATCAGTTCTCACTTCAATCCGAGCCGCCTGCATCCGGTGTTCAAATCCCGCCGACCTCATAATGGCACCGACTACGCCGCCCCAAGGGGTACTCCAGTTTACTCTACCGGTGATGGTCGGGTTATCGCATCCGGCTATAGTAAACCCAACGGCAACTATGTATTTATCCAACATGGTGAGCGCTATGTAACCCGCTATCTCCACCTGACCAAGCGCAAGGTCAAAAAAGGCCAGCGTGTTAAGCAGCGCCAGGTTATTGGCACTGTAGGGTCTACCGGTTATGCCACTGGCCCGCACTTGCACTATGAATTCCTTGTTGATGGCCGGCATCGCAACCCCGCAACCATTGTGCGCAAATTGCCCAAAGCGAAGTCAGTGCCCGCTTCAGAGATGATCCGTTTTAAGAACCAGACCCAGCCACTCCTGGCGAAACTAGAGAACTTCCAGGGGCCAGCCCTGGCCCAACTGGATGAAGATAGCCCCTAACAAGCGCCAACGAATATGCCCGATCTGTTTATCGGCCTGATGTCCGGCACCAGCGTTGACTCGATTGACGCGGTGCTGGTCGATTTTGGCGATGAAGAAAAAATTAATACCCGTATCCTGGCTGCGCTAGCCCACCCAATTCACAATGGGCTGCGTGAAGCTATCCTCGGCCTCTGCGCCCCTGGCCCTTCAGAGCTAGATCGCGCCGGGCAGTTGGACCGGCAGCTGGGGCAGGCATTTGCCGAGGCCACCAATACCCTGTTGGCCCGGGCCGGTGTTGAGGGTCGCTCTGTAACCGCCATTGGTAGTCACGGCCAAACCGTGCGCCATCGCCCCCCAGGCACTGTGACCTCCCCCTTCACCGTACAGCTCGGTGACCCCAACACTATCTCAACACTGACAGGCATCTGTACCGTTGCCGACTTCCGCCGCCGGGATATCGCTCTCGGGGGGCAGGGAGCACCATTAATGCCGGCGTTTCACCAGGCCGCATTCAGAACCGATGGAAGCCGTGCCGTGGTCAATATTGGGGGTATGGCCAATATCACCGAGCTGACAGCAGATGGCCAGGTTTACGGATATGACACCGGCCCCGGTAATGCACTGCTCGACTACTGGGTAAACCTGCATAAAAACCAGCCCTACGACCGAAATGGGGACTGGGCGGCAAGCGGTCGTGCCAACCCCGAGCTACTCAACCGGCTGCTTTCAGATCCCTATTTTTCCGCAGAGCCACCCAAGAGTACTGGCCGTGAAACTTTTAACGCCAACTGGCTCGAGCAGGCCTGCGCCGGTTTGGAAGTGGCGCCGGTAGATGTGCAGGCTACCCTCTCTGAAGTGACCGCAGCCAGTATCGCCGACGCCGTGCATAATTTTGCCGAGGGGGGCGAGCTGCTCACTTGCGGAGGCGGGGCAAAAAACAGGGACTTGGTTGCGCGATTACAGCGCCGGTTGCCCACCTGGTCTATTACTGACACAGGCAGTTACGGTATTGACGCAGACTGGCTCGAAGCCGTTGGGTTTGCCTGGCTGGCCCGCCAGACACTGAGGGGCCTGCCCGGAAATTGTCCGGGGGTCACAGGCGCGCAGAAAGAAGCGGTATTAGGAGCTATTTACCCGCCCTAAGAATTCGGGCGGGTTGGGAGTTCCTCAGATAGAGAAGGAGGAACCGCAGCCACAAGTAGCGGACGCATTAGGGTTTTGTACTACGAAACGAGACCCCGAGAGGCCTTCTTCGTAGTCCACATTGGCACCAACCAGGTAGGGGTAGCTCATCGCATCCACCAAGACCTGAATGCCATCCTTTTCTATGATGGCATCATCTTCGGCAACCAGTTCATCAAAGGTAAAACCGTATTGGAAACCGGAACAGCCGCCTCCGGTCACGAACACCCTGAGCTTCAACTCCGGGTTGCCCTCCTCTTCCAACAGGCTTTTTACCTTGGCCACAGCCTTGTCTGTGACCACGAGTGGCGCGGGAGAAAAGGATACAGCTTCTGACATAAGTCTCTCTCAACTCATCGGGACATTCACCGCTCGTATAAAAGTTATAACGAGTGCAGCCCCGGGGGCGTCATCTTGCTTAAACCCAGCAATTCAGTCAAGTATTAACCGATGGGCAGGCCGGCACAATAAAGTGCCAGCGCCAGCCAATACTACCCGGACTTAAGAGGCCTCGATGACAGTTTCATCTTCGGAATAGCCGAGCATATGGGGTTCGCCCACACTACTCAGATCGGCACTGGAAACCAGGGCACCGTTAACCTGGGCACCTTTCAGCATCTCGATCAGTTTATAGTGTACATTGCCCTCTACCATTGCCTTGGAGGCGAGTTCCAAGTGGCGCGCGGCAAACACATCCCCTTTTACATTGCCGTTAATTACCACCTGAGGTACACGGATCTCGCCTTCAATGATACCGCCATCCACAATTTGCAGGCGCGCATCACTGTCACTGTGAGCGGTAACATTGCCACGCACCTTGCCCTCGATGACCAGGTTGCCACGGAAGTGGATATCACCGCTGATCTCGGTCTGGCGAGCGATCAATGTCGTGTGGTTACTACCGGTATTGGCCATAGTTATCTGTTTCTCTTTTTTTCTTAACATAATCCCCAAAACCTCGTGTTTTTAGCACCTATGCTAACTTTCCTGCACCAACCAACCGTAGCGCTGCTCTATATTGAAGCCCTTGCGCCCAGAAGATTTAAGGGACAGTTCCACACCTTCAGGCACAAAGCCCTCCGGCAAACGCAGCTCTCCCTCGATATTCTGAAAATATTTAAAACGTAGCTGGATAGACTCACTATCCACCTGCTCAGACAAATCTTTGAGCGGGTAACTCTTCGGCTCCCCATCCTGGCGGCCCACTACAGTGAATGTGGCCGTGCCCTTTACAATATCCCGACGTGCTGCAGACTGTTTGACCTGTAACTTATATTGGTAACTTTTTGGATCACTGGTCTGCGAGAGGATAAATCGCCCGATAGATACCCCCTCTCCCCCATCTTCTGGAGCCATAACACCGCGATAGAAAGAGATTTCCTGCTTAAGCTCGGCAATCTGGCTTTCCTTCTGTACCAGTTCCGCACGTACCGACTCACTCGCCTGCTCACCAATGGTCAGTGACTGCTCGGCAGTGGCAACCCGCATGCGCAGGGATTCATTTTCACTCTGGAGTTCAGTGACGCGATCGAGTACCTGGGTATGCTCCAGCGTTTTGCGATCAAGGCTTTGGCGCAACTGGTATTGCCCGGCAAAATAGGATCCCGCCGAGGTAACCAATACCAAAAAAACGACCCCCACTACGGCGATGACGCCTGAGAAGGGTTTATGGGGCACCACTTTCATGCGGTACTGCTTGCTGCCTTTAACTTTGAGCACCATGAAATCTGCTAAGTCTTATCCGGGATTTATCGATTGTCGGGAAACACCCGATTCTAAGGCAGCAGTGCCGGGCTATCCAGGCCCAACGTCTCAGTTAAGCCAAACATAATATTCATATTCTGGATTGCCTGGGCCGATGCTCCCTTGGCGAGGTTATCAATAACCGACAAGACCAGCACAGTATCCCGCTCCTGTGGTTGCAACACCGAGATGCGGCACATATTGGTCCCCCTAACCGTGCGGGTCTGAGGGTGACTCCCAGTCGGCATCACATCAACGAAAGGCTCATTTTTATAGCGGTTTTCAAAGATCTGCTGAAGTTCGCCCGCATCAACTTTGCCAGCTGATCGAGCGAATAAAGTCGCGTGGATACCGCGGATCATTGGCAGTAAATGAGGCACAAATGTCACCTGTACCGTTCTGGAATCACCGGCCTGGACTCGACGAAGTCCCTGTTCGATCTCGGGTAAATGACGGTGCCCTGAGGCAGAATACGCGCGGAAGTTGTCGCTATTCTCGGCCATAATCAAGTCGGTCTTACCCTGTCGCCCAGCGCCACTGATACCACTGGCCGCGCTGGCGATAAGCTCACCAGGCTCTACCAAACCCTTTTCCAAAAGCGGTATCCAACCCAACTGAATCGCAGTGGGATAACAGCCCGGGCAGGCTATCAGCTGCGCATCGGCAATCTGTTCCCGATTCACTTCTGGCAATCCATACACAGCGCTTTGAGCCAGTTCAGGGGCTGCATGGGCCTGACCGTACCACTGCTCCCAAGAGGGAATATCTTTTAGGCGAAAATCAGCAGATAAGTCGATCACGCGAACCCCACGCTCAATAAGCGCTGGCACTTGGGCCTGGGCAACACCGTGGGGTGTAGCAAAGAATACAACGTCACAATCCGCTAGCTGCTCAATATCAGGGCTGCAAAAAGACAGCTGGGAGTGTCCTCTCAGGCTAGGGAAAAGCTCGGCAACCGGGGTACCATTCAGCGAACGGGAGGTGATCGCGGTGACTTCCGCCTGTGGATGTGTTGAGAGAAGCCGAAGCAATTCCACCCCTGTATAGCCGGTGCCCCCGACAATCGCTACTTTTATCACCTTGCTAAAATCTCCGGTATATCCGCCAACTGAGACGATAATCGTAAAACCAGACAGGCACTCTACCACAAGCCCCAGCATTTTAAGGATGTGCAGTGTCACAGCGCCCCAGTAAGCCGTTGAAAAAATCACTTTCGCGGTACTTACCCAGGCCCGGAAGCCTGGAAAGTATGCGCTTCCAGCTTTCCTCCAAGGACGCTTTAGCGCCTTTACTGGGGATGGCTCTGATCACTGGCATCCTGGCCGGAGGAGTAACTGTACTTTTTCGTCTGGCGATGGAGTGGCCAACCACCCTGTTTTTATCAATCCCACAAAATTACGAATCCCTTCCTCCTTTCTGGCGTTTCGCGCTACCAGTCATTGGCTCTCTGATAGTGGGATGTATCTATTTGTTTCTAAATCCCAGACGCCGCCAGGTGGGAGTGGTCCATGTCCTGGACCGGCTTTACAATCATCAGGGGCAAATGCCAATGCAAAATGCCCTGCTACAATTCTTCGCCGGCGCAATAATATTAATTAGCGGACACTCGGTGGGGCGCGAAGGCCCGGCTGTACACTTGGGTGCAGCCAGTGGCAGCTGGTTAGCAAGGGCACTGAAGCTCCCAAATAATTCCGGTCGTAACCTACTGGGTTGTGGTGTAGCCGCAGCAATTGCAGCCTCTTTTAATACCCCACTGGCTGGCGTGGTATTCGCGATGGAAGTCGTGATGCTGGAATATACTGTCGCCGGCTTTTTACCGATAATTCTCGCAGCAGTTGCCGGTAGTGCCATCACCCAGCTGACTTTCGGTAGCCAGCCGGACTTTAATGTACCAGCCATCCAACTCAACTCCCTTGCCGAGCTGCCGCTACTTTTCGTTTGCGCATTGGTTATAGGGGTTCTCGCCGGGCTATTTATCCGTTCTCAGCGTATTTTAATTCCCCAGCAACGTTACTCACCGCTTCTTCGGTTTCTCTTGGTAGGCCTAGTTACTGGCACCCTGGGTATCTGGGTACCGGAAATCCTGGGCGGTGGATATGACACCTTGCAAATGGCGATGCTGGGGGAATTGGGAGTCGCGACACTCATTGCTATTGTCGCCGCAAAATTAGTCGCAACCGCTTTGGGGGCGGGACTCGGAATTCCCGGCGGTGTCATAGGCCCCAGTCTGATTATCGGCGCCTGTATCGGCGGTATTGCCGGTGGCCTGGCTAATTTCTGGCTGGGTGAACACACAGCGAGCCCAGGCTTTTATGCAATGGTGGGTATGGCGGCAATGATGGCAGCCATGCTCAATGCCCCTCTGGCTGCGCTACTCGCTATTTTGGAACTTACCTATAATCCACATATTTTATTCCCGGGGATGATGATGATCGTGGTGGCCACATTAGTAAGCCGACAGCTCTTTTCCACCATCGGTCTCTATCACGAAACGCTGCGAGCCCTGAATAAAGCGGGAATGCCAAGTTGGCGACAGCAAATGCTGAGCAGTGTCGGAGTCGCCAGTGAAATGAACCAGAGCTTTGTTGTGACTCCCCGAGAAATTACTCGCGCAGCAGCAACAGAATTAATTAATCAACACCCCGAATGGATTCTTATCGATTTACCCAAGGAACCGGCACCGCAATTACTGCGTGCAGCAGACTTGGCAACTTTTCTCCGCGGTGGCGCTAAAGAGGCGGCCGAAAGTGAAAAACAGACTTCCTCCGCACCGGATAAATTACAAGACCCAGGAGAGATGATCGATTTATTGAGGCTACCCGGCGAGCGCAAACAGATGGCGTCCTTAAGTTGGCGAGCGACTATGCTGGAGGCCTCACAAAAGCTGGAGAGAAGTGGCGCGGATGGCCTGTATATTTGTCGTCACAAAAGCGGCTCGCTGGACAATCGTACGGCGGGCATTATTCTGCCGCTACAAATTAACAATTTTTACCGGAAGTGATTTCTCTTCCCGTTTCTTTCAAGGGGACTTTCAATGCTGTGGATCAAGGCTTTTCACATTATTGCAATGGTGTGCTGGTTTGCCGCACTTTTTTATCTGCCGAGACTGTTTGTCTACCATGTCGATGCCACTGATGCCGTCAGCCGCGACCGTTTCTGTATTATGGAACGCCGCCTTTATCGCGGTATCGCCATTCCTTCAATGCTCGCTACCATCGCCTTGGGGATTTGGCTGTACAGTTTGAATCCGGCCTACTACACCTCTGCGGGCTGGATGCACGCAAAACTCACTTTTGTTGTGCTACTTCTCGGTTATCACCATATCTGTGGCGCCTACGTTCGTAAGTTTGCGAAGGGAACTGTTACCCGCAGCCGTCGCTACTTTCTAATATTTAATGAGTTCCCAGCAGTGGCACTTGTCGCCATTGTCATTTTGGTTGTCGTAAAACCATTTTAATTTGGCGCGCATTCATTCCTTACCCAAGGCGCTCAGCAACTAGAATTAGGCGCACAGCTAATGGCAGTCATGTAGAGCACTTATGGAAACACCTCAGCCCGTTATTCTGACCGTTACTCACCACGACCCCAGCGGCAGCGCGGGAATTGCCGCAGATACTGAGACAGCGGTCAGTCTCGGCTGCCATGCGGCCTCGGCAGTTACAGCTATCAGTGTGTGTAACACCGGTGAACTGCTGGGTGTCGCCCCAGTCGATGACAGCTTGCTCATTGAACAAACCCGGGCCGTTTTGGAGGATATGCCGGTAGCCGCGATCAAGGTCGGCTACCTGGGTTCTGTGGAAAATGTGCGCGCGCTACACAGCGTGCTCCACGACTACCCGGATATTCCGGTAGTTATAGACCCCGATGCCACTCTAGCCGACAAAGAGAGCGTTCTCGCCCCACCACTTTGGGAAGCGATGGTGTCATTGCTACTGCCTAAAGCAACGATGGTCTGCCCCAACCGCAGGGAGGCTCGCGCAATGGCGGTGGAGGCCGATATACTCGACGCCATGGCCCAGGAGATCCTCGAATCCGGTTGCCGCTACCTGCTGCTTACCGGGGTGCCCTTCGAGCAGCAGCTACAAAACCGCCTATACGATGAGCGCGGCCTGATGCGGGAATTCCAGTGGGAGCGCTTGCAACCAGCCGCCTATGGCGTCTGCGGCACCCTCGCTACGGCCATCGCCTGCCATATCGCCCACGGCCTGACGATTATCGAAGCCGTTACCCGCAGTCAGCAGTACGCTTGGAGTGCGATCAAAGACAGTCGCCGCCTGGGAATGGGCAGACCTATACCCAACCGGCTGTTCTGGTGCGAGCGCTGAGCCAAGACCTGCCAGCACAAATTTCTTCCTCATCCTGATCAACTTCGCCGTTCTTGTAGCGGCGAGCCCTTGTATCCGCTCAGTCTGTGACCGGCCGTCGCCAATCTACACATTGTCCTCAGGCGCCACCCCCGCGATAATGCTCCCCAGGCCCTTTATGCAGAACTTGAATTAAATTTATGAGTAAATCCGAGCAGCTCTTCGCAGAAGCACAGCAGTACATTCCCGGCGGCGTTAACTCTCCGGTACGGGCTTTTCGCGCAGTCGGCGGTACCCCGGTGTTTATCCGCCGTGCCGAGGGCGCCTACCTCTACGATGCAGACGAGAAACGCTACATCGACTACGTACAGTCCTGGGGCCCCATGGTGCTGGGCCACGCACACCCGGAAGTCATTGAAGCCGTAGTGGAACAGGCCCAATCAGGACTGAGCTTCGGTGCGCCAACCGAACTGGAAACCGAACTGGCCGAAGAACTCTGCCGCCTGTGGCCGAATATGGACCTGGTGCGCTTCGTCAATTCCGGTACCGAAGCCACCATGAGCGCGATTCGCCTGGCCCGTGGATTTACCGGGCGCGACAAGATTGTGAAGTTCGAGGGCTGCTACCACGGCCACTCCGACTCCCTGCTGGTTAAGGCCGGCTCCGGGGCCCTGACCATGGGTGTACCCTCCTCTCCCGGCGTTCCCGCCGCCCTGGCAGATCACACCATCACCTTGAGCTACAACGATGCTGATAGTGTGCGCAGCTGCTTCGATGAGCTGGGCGATCAAATCGCCTGTATCATCGTCGAGCCTGTTGCCGGCAATATGAACTGTATTCCACCGGTACCCGGCTTCCTGGAAACCCTGCGCGAAGTTTGCGACCAGCACGGTGCCCTGTTGATTCTCGATGAGGTGATGACCGGCTTCCGGGTGAGCTTGACCGGGGCCCAGGGCTTCTACGGTATCGAGGCGGATATCACCACCCTCGGCAAAGTGATCGGCGGCGGTATGCCCGTTGGCGCCTTTGGCGGTAAGCGCGAGATCATGGAGCAAATCGCACCCCTGGGGCCGGTTTACCAGGCGGGCACCCTGTCCGGTAACCCTGTGGCTATGGTCGCGGGCTTGGAAACCCTGCGTTTGGTGGAAGAACCCGCCTTCTACGAGCCTTTAATTGCCAAAACCGACCGTTTGGTAGAGGGCATCCTGGCGGCTGGTAAAGCCGCAGGTATCCCAATTACCGCCAATAAGGCCGGCACCATGTTCGGCTTCTTCTTCACCGAAGAACCTAAAGTGACTAACTATCAACAGGTAATGGCCTGCGATAACGAGCGCTTTAACCGTTTTTTCCACGGCATGCTGGAAGAAGGTGTCTACCTGGCACCGGCCTCCTATGAGGCAGGATTTATGTCCGCAGCCCATACCGATAAGGATATTGAGGCCACAATCGCCGCCGCTGAACGCGTCTTCGCCCGTCTCGGCTAATTGCCTGCCTCTCTCCAGCACCCGCAGCCTGCGGGTGCTGCTTCAATTGCCCTCTTAACTTTACCCCCCTCCAATAAAGCCCCAGTCGCTTCACCGCAAAGTTATTGCGCTCAAAAAACTAACAGCTAAAAATGTATACAAAATATAAAAGGTATACATTTTGAAAAGCTCACCGTTTTCAGATACCAGCTTGTCCGCCATTAGCGCAGGCTTTGTCGCCGTGCTGGTGGGAGTAGCCAGTTCCGCCGCCATTGTGTTTGAAGCCGCGCGTGCAGCTGGCGCAAGTGAAGCAATGATCGCCTCCTGGATTGGCGCCCTGGGCCTGGGGATGGGCATTACCTGTATTGCCTTCTCTTGGTATTACCGCGCCCCGGTAATCACTGCTTGGTCGACTCCAGGTGCTGCACTCTTGGCCACCAGTTTAGGTGGCATCCCCATTACTGAGGCGATTGGTGCTTTTGCGTTTAGCGCCCTGTTAACACTCCTCGTGGGCTTGTCCGGAGCCTTTGAGCGGGTAGCGCGAATGGTGCCGGCACCAATTGCCAGCGCTATGCTCGCAGGCATACTTCTGCAATTTGGTCTCTCAGTATTTACTTCTCTGCAGGCACAACCACTATTGGTCGGCATCATGTTGCTGACCTATCTAGTCGGGCGCCGTTGGGCGCCTCGCTACGCCATTATTTTGGTACTAGCGGCTGGAGTGGCGACTTGCTGGAAGTTGCAACTCATCGCATCGGCCCAGATCGGCTGGCAAGCGGCACACCCTGTTTGGGTCACCCCAGAATTCCGCCTCTCCACTTTAATTGGCATTGGCCTTCCTCTTTTTATCGTCACTATGACCTCTCAGAATCTACCCGGAGCGGCAACCCTGGCCGCCAGTGGCTACAGTAGAGTGCCTATATCTCCTGTTATTAGTGGCACCGGCCTCACCTCTTTATTGCTGACACCATTTGGTGGCTTTGCATTTAATCTGGCGGCTATTACCGCTGCTATTTGCACCGGCCCGGAGGCCCATCCCAACCCCGAAAAACGCTATACCGCCGGCATTGCCGCCGGTATTTTTTATCTGTTGGTGGGCCTCTGCGGCGCTGGCGTTGTGGCATTATTCAGTGCCTTTCCCCAGGAACTGATTGCCGGCCTCGCCGGCCTGGCACTGATTGGCGTCATTGGTAGCAGCCTGGCTGGAGCAACAGCCGAGGCCGACAGTCGCGAAGCCGGAATTATCACTTTTCTGGTAAGTGCTTCCGGTATCAGCCTCTTTGGCATTAGCTCTGCCTTTTGGGGACTGCTGGGGGGGCTGGTGTGTTACTGGTTTTTCAAGCGCAGGAATTAATAAATATCGATGGGCCTCTACGAAAAAATTAAGTCGGACTTGCAGCAGGGGCGCTTCGCCGCCGGCCAGGTACTAAAGCAGGCCGAACTGGCAGAGCTTTACGCCGTGAGCCGTATTCCGGTTAGGGACGCTCTACAAAGATTGAAAAATGAGGGCTGGTTAACCGGACACGGAAAACGCGGCGTCGCAGTGCCGCAGTTTGACCCTATTGAAGTGGAAGACCTCTACCTGATGCGCATGCGCCTGGAACCGCTGCTGCAATCCCTGGCACTGGAAAGCCTTAATGGAGAAATCTTGGGGCGGGCCAGAGATATTCTGGAATCCATGCAAGCCAAACCTGAACTCTCCGCCGAGCAGATCGGAAAAATGAATTGGGAGTTCCATGCCTGTATTTACCGGGCAGCTGCAAGACCCACGCTATTTAGTACCGTCAAGCAACTGCACCGGCAATGTGAGCGCTATATCGGCTACCAGTCCCATGGTCTGAATTACCAGGGCACCAGTCAAGACGAGCACTTTGCAATTCTCAAAGCACTCCAAGAGGGAAATGGAGACCAGGCCGCCGCACTGTTGGCAAAACATATAGAAGCCGCCGGCAAACTATTGGTAAAGCACTTACATCAGCCCCATTTTTAAACTGCTTTCCCCCTGCAATCGCAAAATCACCCTCTGCGGCAATTTGATATGATGGCTGCCAGTTGCGGCTGCGGGGTTTCTGCGGCCCTATGGATAGCCGGAGTAATTTCCCGATGAGCCAAAGTTTCGGCCGTGGTGCCTACCCCAACACTCGCCTGCGTCGCCTGCGCGCAAAGGATTTTTCCCGTCGACTGGTGCGGGAAACCCAATTGAGCAGTGACGACTTGATCCTGCCACTGTTTGTGATTGAGGGGCGCAACGAAACTCAAAAAGTAGCCTCAATGCCAGGTGTCCAACGCCTGAGTGTGGACCTTTTGGCCGAGAAAGCGAAGGCTGTTCAAGGGTTGGGAATTCCTGCCATTGCAGTGTTTCCAGTAGTGGACCCTTCGGCAAAATCCGACTGTGCCAGTGCCGCCCAC
This sequence comes from Microbulbifer sp. A4B17, assembly GCF_003076275.1. Lineage (NCBI taxonomy): Bacteria > Pseudomonadati > Pseudomonadota > Gammaproteobacteria > Cellvibrionales > Microbulbiferaceae > Microbulbifer > Microbulbifer sp. A4B17. Next base: position 558,780 of record NZ_CP029064.1, on the reverse strand, counting down.
GACGCCGATGGCCTGGCGCAAAGAGCTGTTCGCGAGCTGAAAGATTCAGTACCGGAATTGGGCGTAATCACCGATGTAGCCCTGGACCCTTTCACCAGCCACGGCCAGGATGGGCTAATGGATCACAGCGGTTATATCGTCAACGATGAGACCGTCGAAGTATTGGTACAGCAGGCCCTGTCCCACGCCGCCGCCGGTGCGGATATGGTGGCCCCTTCAGATATGATGGACGGTCGCATTGGAGCCATTCGTGACGCTCTTGAGGGCGCAGGCCACAGCAATACCCTTATTATGTCCTACGCCGCTAAATATGCCTCCGCTTACTACGGTCCTTTCCGCGATGCAGTAGGCTCAGCCGGCAACTTGAAAGGTGGCAACAAGGCGAGCTACCAAATGGACCCCGCAAATACCGATGAGGCACTGCACGAATGCGCCCTGGATCTGCAAGAAGGCGCGGATATGGTGATGGTAAAACCCGGTATGCCCTACCTGGATATAGTGCGCCGGGTAAAAGAGGAGTTGCGGGTGCCCACTTTCGCCTACCAGGTGAGCGGAGAGTATGCGATGCACTGTGCCGCCTTTGAAAATGGCTGGCTGAAGAGAGAGTCAGTTATTCTGGAATCCCTGCTGGCCTTTAAACGCGCCGGTGCCGACGGCATCCTCACCTATTTCGCTGAAGAGGCCGCTCAACTGCTACAGGACTGATGGCTGATGAAAAAAGCGCGCGATTAATTCGCGCGCTATCTATTTAGGGCCACTGATCTTCCAGATCCGGCCCCACCGGTTGAGCTTCCTCTACCGGTACGCTGCGAGAGCCCGCACCGAAGGTGCTATCCCGAGGTAACTCCAGGGGCTCCTCTTCAAAGCCAGAGTCAAAATCGGGATCAACACCAAATTCTTCCGCATCGTCGCCACGAAACTGCTCTTGCAGCTGTTGGCGGCGCCGATCACGCATCTGCTGCTCGCTGGCATCTACTCCCCAACCAGGGCTCATTTCCTCTCTGGGAGCAGCTTCATCGCGACCACTGCCAAACAGATTCCGGAACCAGCGCCAGCGATTCTGCCCCCGACATTCCGGCGCCGGTTGCAGCTGGCTTTCGTAGGAGAAAGGAATCTCATAACCACCGCGACAGTAATCCGGGTCCATAAACTGCCCCCGGGAGTTCACTGACTTAAGCTCCACTCCTCGGGGCATTTCAACCGGCCCATGTTGATGGGGCAGCTTGCGCATGATCTCTGTCCAGATGGGTAGTGCACCGGTGGAGCCGGTTAAGCGGGTGCGCTCATTATCGTCGCGCCCCAACCAGACCACGGCCGTTACTTCCGGGGAGAAACCCGCAAACCAACTGTCGCGGTTGTTGTTGGTGGTTCCGGTTTTACCGGCAAAAGCGATACTGCTCGGCAAGCGTTTGGCAGAACGACGGCCGGTGCCTTCGCGCATGGCCTGCTCCAGCCCCCAGCGCAACAGGTAAGCGGGCACAGGATCGACACCGCGATTAGCCTTGCGGCGGAAGTGCTGTACACGGCCTCCCTGGGCATCGGAAACCGCGAGCAGCGTGCGCGGCTGTACCGTCTCACCGTTATTGGCGATCGTCTGATACATACCGGCAACTTCGAACGGGGTCATCTCCACGGCACCCAGCAACATCGCCGGCACCCGAGGGAGCCTGGACTCAACACCCAGGCGGCGAATCGTCTGGCGAACATTCTGCAGGCCGAGATCCAGTCCCAAATGGGCCGTTGCCAGGTTGTAGGACTTGGCCAGGGCAATATAGAGGGGTATCTGCCCGTGGGCGCGCTTATCGAAGTTTTGTGGCATCCACACATCGCCATCGGCTTCTTCAATTCTCACCGGGGCATCATCAATCAGAGTGGCGAGATTGTATTCCTCCGGTCGCTCCAGCGCGGTGAGATACACGGCGGGCTTAATAAGGGAGCCCACTTGGCGGCGGGCTTCCAGCGCCCGGTTGAAGCCCGGATAATCCGGGTTCCGATCCCCCACCATGGCCAGTACATTACCGTTTCGATTATCCAGCAACACTGTCGCGGCCTGGAGTGAATTGGCTTTGATCCCTCGGTCTTTCTCCAGCTGACTGACGCCCTGACTGATAGACTCCTCTGCCAACTTCTGCACCGAAGGGGCCAATGTGGTGTAAACCCTTAAACCTGAAGTTCGCAGCTCCTCGTAGGAGTAATAGGGTCGGAGTTCGGTTAACAAGCGCTCAGTAAAGGCCGGGTAGGGGTTCTGTGCACCGACACCGCCTTTAACCACCCCCAGGGGCTTCGCGGAATATTTCTGGAACTCTTCCTGGGTAATCAACCCCTGTTCCAGCATCAGCTCCAATACAGTGTTGCGCCTCTGCAGGGCTCGTTCAGGGTTGCGCCAGGGGTTGTAGTAGGAAGCACCTTTGGCCAACCCTACCAGCAGCGCTACCTGATGGGGTTCCAGAGTATCCAAAGGCTGCTGAAAGTAGAATTCAGAGGCCAGTCCAAAGCCATAGATGCCCCGAGCACCCTGCTGTCCCAGCCACACCTCGTTGATGTATTCCTGCAGGATATAGCGCTTGTCGTAGTGTATCTCCATCAGAATGGCCATCAACGCTTCGTTGAATTTACGCCTCAGGCTGGGCTTATGGTCAAAAAAGATATTTTTGACCAGCTGCTGGGTAATCGTGGACCCCCCCTGTACCAATCGTCCGGCTTTTGCATTGGCCACCATGGCCCGGGCGATACCACGAGGGGAAACACCAAAGTGATTGAGGAAGTCCTGGTCCTCAACAGCGATCAGGGTATTGGCTACCAAAGGGGGAATATCATCGAAACGCACTGGATTGCGGTCATCACCCCCACCCAGTAAAGAGCCGATATTTGCCGCATCCAGGCGGAATTCCGCCAGACTACGGCCATTGTCATCGCGTAAACCACTGATTTGATCGTTGCGCAGGCGGAAGGAGACTATCGCAGCCGGCTGTCGGCCATTGGCGTGGATAAAATCCCTGCGCCAGACCTTATAACTCATCCCATCCTGAACCCAGGAACCAGGCTCACTGAGGGTGTCCTGCTTGCGGTAATTCAGGGCGGAAAATTCGGATTCCAACTCATCCGGGTGCATTGCCATACCCTCGCGCAACACCAACGGGCGGGCATAAACACGGGCGGGAAGTTGGTATTGGCGGCTGTCCAGTCGCTCACGCAACTGTACATCCAGGTAAGCCATATACGCTGCCAGCGCCAGGGAGCCCACCAGGGCAAGCAGCACCAGCAGCTTGAGCCAGCGATATCGTCGTTTGGGCTTTGACGCTCTGACGCGCCGGCGTTTCGTTGATGCCATATGAGGATTCAGTCCCGCTGCCAATTCAGTACATCAAGTGACTCTCGGGGTTTCGCAGGCCCGATCAGAGAGTCGAAGGCAGGTATCAGCAGGTGGCAGCTCCGCTGATAACTTGCTGTCAGCGCCTTTCAACACTGACGACCCACCCAAATAGCAGGCCAAATTCCAGGTCTGGCAGTATCTATCACCTGATGGTTCACGTGAAGGCGCTATTTACACCTGTGCGTGGATTGACCGCAGCAACCGCCTATTAGTTCACCAAGATGTAACAAGCGACTAAGTCTTTATTTACTGTCGCCAGCCCTGCCTCGCGCCTTGCACTTGCCAAAATCACGTCCATAATGCGGCGGAAATGTAGACAATAAGCCCGAATAGGAATGATATGCAGCAATACGATCTCTATGGCATAGGTGCCGCCCTACTCGATACCGAAATCGAAGTGTCGGACCAGGATTTAAGCACCCTTGGCGTGGAAAAGGGAATCATGACCCTGGTGGATGACGCCCGCCAGCAACAGCTGGTAGACGACCTTCAAAACCATCTGGTCACAGCCACATTGGCCTGCGGCGGCTCTGGCGCCAATACAGTGATCGCTGCCAGCTATTTCGGGCTCCGTACCTTTTATTCTTGCAAGGTCGCCGCTGACGAAAATGGCGACTTCTACAGGAATAACCTCAACAGCGCCGGGGTGGACTACCCAGAAACGCTGAAGCAGGCCGACCAGGGCACCACCGGCAAATGCCTGGTGCTAATCACCCCAGATGCCGAACGCAGCATGAATACTTACCTGGGGATGAGTGAGCGACTGTCGGTCGCGGAGCTGGATAGCGATGCGCTGTCCAGCTCCAAGTGGGCCTATATCGAGGGCTATCTGGTCTCCTCTGAAACCGGCCGTGCCGCAGCGATCAAGCTTCGCGAAGAAGCCGAAACCCACGGGGTTAAAACCGCACTCAGCCTGTCAGACCCGGCCATGGTCCAGTTCTTCGGCGAAGGGCTGCGGGAGATGATCGGCGGCGGTGTGGATATGCTGTTCTGCAATAAAGACGAAGCTTTAGGCTTTACCGGTACCGACTGTATAGAAGATGCTGTCGAGGCCCTGCGCGATTACTGCCGCAGCTTTGCCATCACTCTGGGAGCCGACGGCGCCCTGCTCTGGGATGGCAGCGAGATACATCGAGTTGAAAGCCCCGAAGTCCACGCCATCGACACCAATGGTGCGGGTGATATGTTTGCCGGGGCCTTCCTCTACGGTATCAACCGCGAGATGACCTTTACTGAAGCCGGTGAACTTGCCTGTCGCGCTGCCGCCCAGGTGGTGAGCCAATACGGACCGCGGCTCAAGGCAGAGCAGCACTCCGAATTACTTGCACCGGTCGTTTAGTAACAATTATCTAGCAGCCGTTGCATCTGAATGCATGATTTCCAGGGGCTCTATGATTGAGAGCCTCTGGAATGATGCGTGATGCCCGGGTAAGTATCCAGTTCCGGCAACCCCGTCGCTGCCGCAATGCCGAACCCCTGGGCATAATCCACCCCCATCTGGCTCAGCCTATCCATCAGTTCCGGACTCTCTACATACTCGGCAATAGTACTGATGCCCATTCTTTTGGCCAAGTGATCAATAGTACTCACCATAGCGCTATCAATTTCATCTTCAAGCATATTGCGCACAAAGCTTCCATCGATCTTAAGGAAATCTACCGGCAACTGGCGCAGATACGCCAGGGAAGAGACACCGCGACCAAAGTCATCCAGGGCAAAGCTGCAACCGGCAGCTCTCAACTTGTGGATAAAAATCAGTGCCCGCTCTAGGTTATTGATGGCACTGGTTTCAGTAATTTCAAATTGAACCCGCGAAGGCGTTACACCCGCATCGGACAAAGACTGCAGCACAAAATCAGCAAAGGTCTCATCCCCTAAGCTAATACCGGAAATATTGACCGCATAATTAATTCCGCCCATACCCAAGCGCTGCTCCTGGGCCATATAGTCAAAAACGCGACGAATCACCCAGCGGTCCACTTCTTCGATCAAACCGTAGCGTTCTGCGGCTGGCAAAAATAGCCCCGGTGAAATCACTCCACCGTCCCGGCCACGCATTCGCACAAGGATTTCATAGTGGTGGACACTTCGGTCCCCCTTTAGCGAAACCACTGGCTGTCGGTACAACATCAGGCGGTCTTCTCGCAGGGCCGCGTGAATTTCTGCCACCCAGGTAGTCTCTCGACGCTTCTCCAGCACCTTGCGGGAGTCACCAAAAAGCTTAACTCGATTTCTGCCCTGCTCTCGAGCACTACAACAGGCATCGTTGGCCGATGCCAGTAACTGGCTGGCACTGGAAGTAAAATGATCGACACCTACAACACCGATGGACACCGCGACACGGCTGTCATTTCCCTCCCAGTGAAAACTGAAATTCTGCACAGAGTCCCGCAGCCGTGCCACCACTCGACCACCCTCCTCCAGGGTGCAGTCGCGCAGCAGTATCGCAAATTCATCACTGCCGACCCGGGCAAAAAGGTCATCGCTGGACAGGCAACGCTTGATTAACTCCACCAGCTGAACCAACAACTGGTCCCCGGCAACAAAGCCCAAAGTGTCATTGATGACTTTGAATTGATAAACATCCAGGTAGAGCAATACATGGTGCTGACGCTTATCGACGCAGAGGCTGAGCTGGCTTTGCAGCTCACTCTCAAAGAATTGCCGGTTGGGCAGTCGGGTCAGGGCATCGTGGCTGCTCTGCCACATAAGGCGAGTGGAAACCCGGCGGGCAGCAGAAGTGTCCCGCAGCACCAGGACGTAATTTTTTAACAGGCCCATATCCCACAGGGCCATTACCTGCACAGTCACCTCAAGTTGAACATGCTCCTCCCCAGAACGCGCGATATATGCATTAAACTCCCTGGTTCTGGGCACTTCACTCAGATCACTGGATGGGGGAAGTATCGGTTCTATCGCATCGCCCTGGCTATTACACAGACGCAACCCTTCACTGAGTGGCTGACCGGGCAGTAGCCCAACCAGGTCCCCAGTCATTTCGTTGACCAGGGGGTTAGTGTAAACGACTGTGCCGGAAGCATCGGTGACGATTACACCATCGGCAATTTCGCCGAGAGCGGCCTCCGCCGCCTGTAAACTAATCTGCTCACAGGGACGCAGCCCATCTTCCAACTGGGCGAGAGGTCCGAGATAATTTGCGGACTCCGGATTAAACAGCGTCACGCGAAAACTCACTCAAATTACAACAGAGCAAAGCGCAAACCTCCTGCTTTAACGGGGAGGTACCTTGCGGCGGTACATAACCGAAAAGGGTTACCGACATCATCGCCCAAGATCGCCGATTTTATTCAATTATCCAGCCTCCCAGCCGAGTTTTTTCTACAAATGTATAAGTTGCACATTCATAGATTGGTGCGCAAGAAATTTTTTAATTTCTCGTCTTCAAATACTCGCTGCAGGGTTGTGCTGAGCAGTTCATTCACTCGGCTCTGGACTTCTTCACGGCTGGGCTTAACCAGGTTGCGGTCTTTGCCGGAAGCACTGTAAGTACCGAAATAAGTACGAGGACCGATTTTTACTTCCAAGTGAATTTCAGCAGAGGTATCAATCTCAGTGGTATAAACCGTATTCGGACTGTTGTAAGTAAGTTTTACCAGTTTTGCGATCACCTGAACGTCTGGAGCGCTATCGGTAATTCGGAACGACCAGTTTGAGAAACCCTGGCGCAGCCCCGCTGCAATAGCCTCTCCGGCATCATTGCCAATACTCACCTGAGCAGTATCGGCATAGACACCACCTAGCGACCCCAGGCCGCCGCTGGGCAGTTCATTGACCCCAGCCACGCTCATACTAAACCCTTCACCTACAGGTTCATGGGCCACTTGAACCTGGGGCTGCAGCCAAATTTGCAGCGGACTATGGGCGCAAGCACTGAGCAAAAGTGCTCCGGCAAAAGCCATTAACTTTTTCATATTTAATTCCCCCTAACTTCGATAAAAACTGCCAATTCAGCCGTGATGATGGTGATGTTCACCCTCATCTCTTATTCGAACAATTGGCACCAGAATATCTACACTGCTGCCATCGGCAAACAGCAGCCTCAACGACAACTGCTCTCCCGCCTGCAGACGCAGACCTTTAATCATTAAATGCAGTCCACCCGGCGCCATTTCTACACTAGCCCCGGCGGCAATTGTCACCTGATCCAGCGGGCGCATTCGATTTATTCCATTCTCAGAAACGGTGGTATGCAGGTCTGCCGAAGCATCTTCAGCACCGGGCAACTCCACACCGGTGAGTACCTGACTCGAATCCCCTGTATTGCGCAGTGATACAAACGCGGCGCTCATTGAGGGCCCCGGCGGTGTTTCCCGGGCATATCCCTCCGCCATAATCCCAATGGAATAGGCCTCTTTCGACAGAACGAGTACTGCGATTAAAAAGGCAAATGCCAATACTTTTTTCATAATGCCCCTCCGCTGGACTTTATCAGAATCAATCGCGCCGGATTGCCGACTTTGATATCTCCTCGCACCCGATACCCGGGCACGGCCTCGCGCAACTGCTGGTAAACCCAGCGGCCCTCTGGATCGCTGCGCGCTACAATGATGACGCGCAGTTGCTCACTGCGAATTCGCTCGGCTACACGCTGTAACTGCTCCACCAATCCGGCAGACCTTGCCGTCAGCTCATCTGCTGGCAGACCGATAACCTCTCCTTGTGGCAAATCGAGCTGGGCCCGGCCCCGCTCGCGAACCAACTGTGTACGCACTTCTGCGACCAGCGGATTGGCCGGAGCCAACATCTCTGCCCGCTTCAACAAGGTATTCACCTCCCCAAAATCCCTTCGCCTCAGGGCGTCCCGGGCCCGTTCAACATAAGTGACCACGATCGTTTGAATGCCGGTTTCAGCCTTACTGTTATCCGGTTGCAGTTGCAATACGCGCAGGTAGTAGTCGTAAGCGCTGGCGCCGGCAGGCTGGGTTAGATGCCCTTTGCGCAGCGCCTGTTCCGCGCGATTCAAGAAAAACGAAACATTGTTGCGTCGAATCTGGTCCTGGGATGGTGTCTTTTTAGGGGCGGGTGGAGGGACAACCGTTTTGGGCGCCGGCTTATTGGATGAGCAGGCCCCCAGGCAAAATGTCAGTATCAGTAAAACCCCAAGGCTGTGAAGGCGTTCAAATGACGGCAAAACAATCCCCTATTGTTGTTTTTTTGTACCACTGGCGTCGCTATACTGCTGCGGCGACTGAACCCCCGTCTGGTGCAGCAGTCTGAACTATGCGCCCGACTATAATGAATTTTTTCATCTATGGCTGTGATGACCAAAAGTTTCCGAAAAAATTTCCTCGTTCTGCTGACATTCCTGCTGGCGGTGGCCAGTATTGGAGCCTCAGCACAGAACTCTGATAACCCTTTTGCCTCGCTGAGCAGTGCCCAGGAAAACACTTTCCTGCCAGTCGATGAAGCTTACCAACAGGATTTGCTCTTCGATGCCAATGGCCTCAGCGCACTCTTTCAGATTGCCCCTGAGTACTATCTATATCGGGAAAAGCTGGCGCTTTACAGGATCGACAATGGCGAGAAAACCCAAATTCCCTTAAACCTGCCAGCTGGTGAGGTCATTTGGGATGACTATTTCGAGAAGGAGACCGAAGTCTACCGGGGCCAGCTGGAATTTGCCCTGGATATGCCGGGCACCAGTGGCTCCACCCAACTGGAACTCCACTATCAAGGCTGTGCGGATGCCGGGCTTTGCTACCCCCCCCAGACCCGCTATTACAGCGTGGACTTTGCCAGTCGGGACATTGAACCTCAGGACAGTGCCTTAATCACAGGATCATCCACTCCGCCGGCGGGTGCTAACGGTGCTGCTGGCAGTAGCAATGTCACCTTATCGCTGGCGCTTTTACTCGCATTTGCCGGTGGCCTGATCCTGAACCTGATGCCCTGTGTCTTCCCGGTACTGTCGATTAAATTACTGGCGGTGAGCCAGGCCGCACAAAATGCGAGCCAAAGGCACCACCACGGCTGGGCCTATACCTTGGGTGTGATTTTAAGCTTTGTGGCAATCGCTGCCGTGATGCTCGCTCTTCGTGCAGGCGGCGAAGCGGTCGGCTGGGGCTTCCAGCTTCAGTCCCCCTGGCTCGTTGCAGCACTTGCCTATCTTTTCTTTATCATGGGATTGAGCCTGTCCGGAATGACCGAACTTGGCAGCAGCCTGATGGGTATTGGAGGCAACCTGGACAGACGCCAAGGATTATCGGGCTCTGTAGCATCCGGCGCACTGGCAACCCTGGTAGCCAGTCCCTGTACCGCGCCATTGATGGGCTCCGCATTGGGATTTGCTGTTACACAGCCCCCGCTAATAGCACTGAGTGTTTTTGCCGCCCTTGGCGCCGGTATGGCAGCCCCCTTCCTGTTATTGACCTACATTCCCGCTCTGGCGGATAAACTGCCCAAACCCGGCCCCTGGATGGATCGCCTGAAACAACTTCTGGCATTCCCCATGTATCTCACAGCGGTATGGCTGCTGTGGGTTCTGGGCCGGCAGGCCGGAGGTGATGGGGTTGCCCTGGTATTGGCCGGAGCAGTGGCCATTGCATTTGCCCTGTGGCTTTGGCCCCGCCCCCAATGGCACTGGCTGCGGGGTTCTATGGCCCTGGTATCCCTGGCCCTGGCGGTTTTGCTGCTTCCGCAGCTCAAAACCGTCAACCAGGCCGAGCAGCTGACCAGTAGCAACTACTGGGAGCCCTATTCGGCGGAGAGACTGGAAACTGCACGCAGTGAAGGGCGTGCAGTTCTGGCCAATATGACTGCGGCCTGGTGCATAACCTGCCTGATGAATGAGAAAGCTGTACTTTCAAGTACCGAGATCAGTGATGCGCTGGAGCGGCTCAATGTGGTCGCACTAAAAGGCGACTGGACAAACCAGGACCCGAAGATCAGCGAATTATTGGCCAAATACGGTCGTACCAGTGTTCCTCTATACCTTCTCTATCCCGCCGATGGAGGGGAGGCAAAAATATTGCCGCAAATACTGTCCCAGGATGATTTACTGCAGGAATTGGAGAACGCTGTGGACTCCCCCTTGAGCACTGGGGTCACGCGGTAAAGCTTTTGGCGCCTTTGTAGCCAACAACCCAAGGTAAAAAGGCCACAGCCCGGATATTTTGAACTAATTTTTTGCCCAATATCGCCGAACTGCTGCTAACTTCGATAAACTCCGAGTCTGGCATGGACAGGGAGTCACTTTTGCGGCAGACTCGGTCAATTAGTTCGGGCAACTAGGCCGAAAATTCGGGTTTGCCCGCAAGATAGCCAATTTTAACTCACTTTATATGGGTTTTCGGCAACTTTCTTCAGGGCGAATTATGGCTAAACTTCTTCTCCTCCACGGCCCCAACCTAAATCTCTTAGGCAGTCGTGAACCGCATATTTACGGGAGTACCACCCTGGCGGATATCAATGAAGCCGCCGAGCGCCAGTGCGGTGCCGCCGGACACGAACTGGAAGTCCTTCAGAGCAATAGCGAATCAGCCCTGCTGGAGCGAATTCATCTGGCGGCAACCAGCGGAGTCGAATTTATCGTTATCAATCCCGCTGCGTTCACCCATACCAGTGTCGCCTTGCGCGATGCCCTGGCAGCCGTTGCCATCCCCTTTATTGAGCTTCACCTGTCCAATCCCCACGCCAGGGAAGCCTTCCGACACCATTCCTATCTTTCAGACCTGGCCTGCGGCGTAATCTGTGGCTTTGGCGCCAACAGCTACACCCTGGCTCTACAGGCAGCCATCCACCAACTGGATGCAGCACCTGCACAACAATGAATCAAACTACGAGTAAATAACTATGGATATCCGCAAAATTAAAAAATTGATTGAGCTGCTCGAAGAATCGGATATCGGCGAGCTGGAAATCAAAGAAGGCGAAGAGTCCGTGCGCATCAGCCGCGGAGTCAGTGGCGCAACCCAGCCTGTTGCACCGATTTACAGCGCGCCTCCCGCACCGGTTGCCGCACCCGCTGCTCCGGTTCCCAGCGCTCCTGCTGCCCCAGCTGAAAAAGAGTCCAAACCGGCTATCAGCGGACACGCGGTGAAATCCCCGATGGTAGGCACCTATTACGCTGCCCCCAGCCCCGGCGCCGAGCCCTTTGTGAAAGTGGGGCAGCAGGTCAAGGTCGGTGACGTTGTCTGTATCGTCGAAGCCATGAAAATGATGAACCAGATCGAAGCTGACAAGGCCGGTACCATCGAATCCATCCTGCTGGAAGACGGCCAGCCGGTAGAATTTGACCAGCCCCTCGTGACCATCGTCTGAGTGGGGTAAGTCACTATGTTCGACAAAATCCTTATCGCCAATCGTGGCGAAATTGCCTTGCGGATTTTGCGCGCCTGTAAAGAGATGGGCATCGCTACTGTGGCGGTGCACTCCCTGGTAGACCGCAATCTCAAGCACGTACGCCTGGCCGACGAATCTGTATGTATCGGCCCCAATCCATCCCCACAGAGCTATCTGAACGTGCCGGCCCTGATCGCCGCTATGGAGATCACCGACGCAGTAGCTGTGCACCCGGGCTATGGCTTTCTCGCAGAAAACGCCGACTTCGCCGAACAGGTGCAGAAGAGCGGCTTTACCTTTATCGGCCCAGACCCGGATGTTATCCGCTTGATGGGTGACAAGGTGTCTGCCATTGCTGCCATGAAAAAGGCCGGCGTTCCCACCGTACCCGGCTCCGACGGCCCGCTGCCCGATAACAGCGAGCGCTGCATGGAGATCGGCCGCAGCATCGGTTATCCGGTCATTATTAAAGCTGCCGCCGGTGGCGGTGGACGCGGCATGCGCGTGGTGGAAAAGGAAGAGGAGCTGGTAAACGCGATTGCCGTGACCAAGTCTGAAGCCCAAGCGGCCTTCGGCGACGGCACTGTTTACATGGAAAAATTCCTGCAGAATCCCCGCCATGTGGAGATCCAGGTAATGGCCGATGGCCAGGGCAACGCCATCCATCTGGGCGATCGTGACTGCTCCCTGCAGCGCCGCCATCAAAAAGTTTTGGAAGAAGCCCCAGCTCCAGGCATTCCCGACGAGGTGCGCAGGCAGGTACATGAGTCCTGTGTACAAGCCTGTATCGATATCGGCTATCGCGGCGCGGGTACTTTTGAATTCCTGTATGAAAATGAGCGCTTCTACTTTATCGAAATGAACACCCGTATCCAGGTGGAGCACCCCGTTACCGAAATGGTAACCGGCGTTGACTTGATCAAAGAGCAGATTCGGGTTTGTGCCGGTGAGAAGCTATCCCTGAAACAGGAAGATATCGTTATCAAAGGCCACTCCTTTGAATGCCGTATCAATGCCGAAGATCCACAGACCTTCTTCCCCAGCCCCGGCAAGGTGAACAACTTCCATATGCCCGGCGGCCTGGGTGTACGAGTGGATTCCCACCTCTACTCTGGGTACTCGGTGCCACCCAATTACGATTCCATGATCGCCAAGCTGATCACCCATGCGGAAGATCGTGAAACCGCATTAGCACGTATGCGGGTGGCCCTGTCGGAACTGGTGGTAGACGGTATCAAAACCAATATTCCCCTGCAGGAAGAGTTGGTACGAGATGAAAACTTCGCCAAGGGTGGGGTCAATATCCACTACCTGGAGAAGAAGTTAGGTCTTTAAGCGCTCGCCAGCCGGGGCAAAGTTAGCGAGAATTGCGGCAAACTTAACGGCACTGAACGTTGCCAAGGATGGCGTGGCAACCGTCGTTATTTGAGTGCGGCCCGGCCGCAACAACGCCGTAACATCGCTACAACAATTCCGGATTAATTATGCCCTGGCTACAACTCCGCGTGGACACTGATCGTGATCACGCGGAAAAAATCGAAGACGCACTGCTTTTTGCCGGTGCCGTATCTGTCACCCTGCAAGACAACGCCGACCAACCGATCCTTGAACCTGGGCTCGGGGAGGTGCCTCTTTGGGAACAAACACGGGTTACCGGGTTGTTCGATGCGGAAGTCGACACCTCGGTTACCGAAGCAAAAGCGGCCTCCTTCCTGTGCGAAATACTACCCAATGCCCGCTGGGAACAACTTGAAGACAAGGACTGGGAGCGGGAGTGGATGGCTCACTATAAGCCCATCCAGTGCGGTCCCAATCTGTGGATCTGTCCCAGCTGGTGCGAGCCACCACAACCGGACGCCGTCAACCTGCTGCTCGATCCCGGCCTCGCCTTCGGCACCGGCACGCACCCGACTACCTTCCTATGCCTGCAGTGGCTGGCACAGCAGGGCCTCGAAGGTAAGAGTGCTATCGACTTCGGTTGCGGCTCGGGCATTCTGGGTATTAGCGCACTGCTACTGGGAGCGGGGCGGGTTCTCGGCACCGATATCGATCCCCAAGCATTAATCGCCAGTCGTGACAACGCCCAGCGCAACGGCATAGACCCGGAGCGCTTCCCGGTCTACCTGCCAGAGCAAATGCCGAGCGAAGCCGTCGATGTTATGTTGGCCAATATTCTCGCCGGTCCCCTGGTAGAGCTAGCCCCGCAACTGATACAACTCACTCAATTGGGCGGGAAAATCTGCTTGTCCGGCATCCTCAGCTCCCAGGCAGAGCAGGTGAAAAACGCCTACAGCGAATGGATTGAGTTCGATTCTGATGGCGAACACGAGGGGTGGGTCAGATTGACTGGCGAACGGGTGCGCTAAATGCGCTCCCGAACACTACGCGGGACCCCTTCAGGCTGATAAACTTGGCTGCTAAATAAACTGCGCTCTAGTCGAATGTCTCAACTGGTAACCCGCTGTCCCCATTGCAGCACATCATTTCATATTAATGACCAGCAACTGCGCGCTGCCCGTGGCGCCGTTCGCTGTGGGTCTTGCCTGCAGGTGTTTCGCGCAGATGAAAATATCGTTTTCTCTGAAAGTGATAGCGAAAGCCGCAATGATTTAGAAGCATTGCTGGAAGATGATGACTTCCTGATTCACGACGATATCGAGCTCGACGAGGACGAACCCGCCACTTCGCCACCTCCACCTGCAGTAAATCAAACTACCGGTCGAAAGAGTGCACCTGAAAGCGAATCTACATCGGAACCGAAGGAATACAGTGCAGCAGCGCAGGAATTAATTGGTGATGCCTTTGGGGATCACGAGTGGCAGGAGCTGGAAGCATCCCACACCGAGGAGGAGCTGGAACAGGAAGAGGATCTGGATCAGATCCTCAAACCGGACTTGGAGGAGATTCCGGATTCTGATTCGAACTCTTTGCAAGGGTACAGCACCCAACCTGAAGTATCGGAATTTGAAGCTTCAGGTCCCTCCGTTGAGAACCGATCCTGGGACAGTGGCGAATCAACACCATCTACCGAGCCGGTAAATTCACCTCGCCCCACTGATGAAACCCGCCGGGAGCCTTACTTCGGCGGCGAATCTACCAATACTGAAGAACCTCAGCGGGAGCAGTTGATCTCAGCCATCCAACCTGCGCCACTGGAGATGTCTTGGGGGGTCCCGAAAAAGAAACGCACCGCCTCTCCCTGGCTGTGGCGCGCATTGATTCCCCTATCGATCCTCGGCATCGCTGTTCAGGTCGCTTATTTCCAATTCGATAGCCTAAGTCGCAAGCAGCCCTGGCGCGACGTCTATGCCGTTACCTGCCCGTTATTCGGCTGTACCTTGCCCCAGCTGAAAGATACCCGGGCGATCCAGGCCTCAAATTTGATGGTGCGAACCCACCCGCAGCTGGAGGGTGCCCTGGTAGTGGATGCAGTGCTGCTAAATACCGCCCCCTACGCGCAACCCTTCCCCAACCTGTTGCTGAACTTCAGCGACCTGAAGGACAAGGCTGTGGCCAGTCGCCGGTTTACCCCGGACGAGTACCTGCAGGGGGAGTTGGCCGGACGCAAACTAATGCCCCAGGACAGCCCCATTCATATCGCAATTGAGGTGGTTGACCCCGGTGCAGAAGCGGTAAACTACGAGCTGAACATCACTCACTGAGCACACACAAGCTCCCCGGCTAAGTTTTTAGCAAAGGGGATTTGGCGCCATAAACAACCAAACCTGCGCATTCGGCAGGCTAAATGAACAGTGATCGATCAAATTGCCCGCTTTTTCGCTTTGCCATTAACGGGCCAGCCGCTATCATAGGCGGCTGTTTTGCCGGGGCACAGATTGCCCTTCCTACAGCCCAATTGGAGCTACCGTGTCTACTGCCATTGGCCCCTATATTATCGACAACCCGGTAATTCTGGCGCCCATGGCCGGTGTCACCGACCGCCCCTTCCGCCAGCTGTGCCGAGAACTCGGCGCCGGATTGGTGGTTTCGGAGATGGTGACCTCGGACACTCGCCTGTGGAACAGCCGCAAGTCCCGCTTGCGCCTGGATCACGGTGGCGAAGCGGCGCCCATATCGGTGCAGATCGCCGGCGGTGATCCTGAGATGATGGCGGAAGCCGCTCGGGAGAATGCTCGTCGCGGCGCGCAAATCATCGATATTAATATGGGCTGCCCGGCAAAAAAGGTGTGTAAGAAAGCAGCAGGCTCCGCCCTGCTGCGGGATGAAAAGCTGGTAGCGGATATTCTTCAAGCCGTGGTCCAGTCTGTTTCCGTCCCGGTGACGCTGAAAATCCGCACCGGCTGGTGCCCGGATTCCCGCAATGGCGTCACTGTAGCCAAAATGGCCGAGGATTCCGGGATCGCTGCACTGGCGGTTCACGGTCGCACTCGCGCCTGTGGCTACCACGGACAGGCTGAATTCGATACCATTGCCGAAATTGTATCCAGGGTAAAAATCCCGGTTTTTGCCAATGGCGACATCTGCAGTGCTGAGAGAGCCCGAGAGGTGCTCGATTACACTGGCGCATCGGCGGTCATGATTGGCCGTGCAGCACAGGGAAGACCATGGATTTTTCGGGAAATAGCCCACTATCTCGCCACTGGTGAGCGGCTAGCCGAACCGACATTGGATGAAGTCAGGAATATTTTGCTCGCCCATTTGGGCGAACTACACCGATTCTACGGTGAGGTGATGGGGGTCCGTATCGCTCGCAAACATGTGGGCTGGTACTTGAAGACGCTCGCGGATAGCGAGTCCTTCCGTAAGACCTTTTTCCAAATAGAGAGTGCAGAAGTACAACATGCCAGCGTTCACGAGTGGTTTGAACGCCGAATAACGAGAGGGGCACAAGCGGCATGAATAACGAAGTATTGATTCCGGATACTGGCAATGAAGAAGTATCCTCCAGGGGACAGACTCAACTGGCACAGCCACAGCAGCAGTCCCTGCGCGATGCCGTCGAGCACGCAATGGAGAACTACTTCCGCCACCTGGATGGCCAGATGGTAACCGATGTCTACGACATGGTGCTGTCGGAGATCGAAGCGCCCATGCTCGAAGTGGTGATGAAATACACCCGCCACAACCAGACCCGCGCCGCGCAATTACTGGGTCTCAACCGTGGCACCCTGCGCAAGAAGCTGAAGCGCTACGGCCTGCTGTAAGCTTCCCACCGAGCGAAATTTTGAAGGGGGATGAGGTAACTCATCCCCCTTCGCTATTTTCCCGGCAGCATTTTTGTTGCCACAGTGGACAACCGCTAAAACCCTTTAAATATCCTTTTCGAAAACCAGTTGGATCAAGTGCAATGACAGACAAGGTTTCCATCCGCCGCGCTCTAATTAGTGTCTCTGACAAGAGTGGCATTGTAGAGTTCGCTCAACAGCTCTCCGCAATGGGGGTTGAGATTCTTTCCACCGGCGGAACCCACCGCCAGCTCAAGGAAGCGGGTATTCCCGTGGTAGAAGTTTCCGACTACACCGGCTTCCCCGAAATGATGGACGGCCGTGTCAAAACTCTGCACCCGAAAGTACACGGCGGTATTCTGGGACGCCGTGGTACCGATGATGCCATCATGAGCGAGCACGGTATCACCCCGATCGATATGGTGGTGGTTAACCTCTACCCCTTCGCTCAAACCGTTGCCAAGCCCGACTGTTCTCTCGAAGATGCTATCGAGAATATCGATATCGGCGGCCCCACCATGGTTCGCGCTGCCGCCAAGAACCACAAAGATGTCACTATCGTGGTCAATGCCAGCGATTACGGCAACATCATCGGGGAAATGAAAGCTAACGATGGCGCCTTGAGCCACGCCAGCCGCTTTGACCTGGCGGTAAAAGCCTTCGAGCACACGGCGGGCTATGACGGCGCTATCGCCAATTACCTGGGTGCCATTAAAGGCGAAGAAAAGCAGCTGTTCCCGCGCACCTACAACAGCCAATTTATCAAGAAACTGGACCTGCGCTACGGTGAGAACCCGCACCAGAAATCCGCTTTCTATACCGAA
Source organism: Microbulbifer sp. A4B17 (assembly GCF_003076275.1). Classification (NCBI taxonomy): domain Bacteria; kingdom Pseudomonadati; phylum Pseudomonadota; class Gammaproteobacteria; order Cellvibrionales; family Microbulbiferaceae; genus Microbulbifer; species Microbulbifer sp. A4B17. The sequence goes on along the minus strand of NZ_CP029064.1, from coordinate 541,096 downwards.
GCCAACCCGGCTGAGGCCAGTATTTCCACTGCCACCCAACTGCAGGGCAAAGAGCTGTCCTACAACAATATCGCCGATACCGATGCCGCACTGGAGTGCGTCAAGTCCTTCGAGCAACCCGCTTGCGTGATCGTTAAACACGCCAACCCCTGTGGTGTGGCAATTGCTGAAGATATTCACAAGGCCTACGACCTGGCTTTCGCTACCGACAGCGAATCCGCCTTTGGCGGTATCATCGCTTTCAACCGGGAACTCGATGGCGCCACTGCCCGCGCTATCGTCGAGCGACAGTTTGTTGAAGTCATCATCGCACCGTCAGTCTCCGAAGAGGCCAAGCAGGCCGTCGCCGAGAAGAAGAACCTGCGCCTGCTGGTATGCGGCCAGTGGAGCAGCGAGCGCACCCCGGCACTGGACTACAAGCGCGTTAATGGCGGCCTGCTGGTTCAGGACCGCGACGACGGCCTGATCACTGCTTCCGACCTGAAAGTAGTCTCCAAGCGCCAACCCACTGAAGAAGAAATCCGCGATCTGCTGTTTACCTGGAAAGTGGCCAAGTTCGTAAAATCCAATGCCATCGTATACGGCAAAGACGGTCGCACTGTAGGCGTAGGCGCAGGCCAGATGAGCCGCGTAAACTCCGCACGCATCGCCGCGATCAAGGCCGAGCACGCCGGCCTCGCCGTTGCAGGGTCTGTTATGGCTTCCGATGCCTTCTTCCCCTTCCGCGACGGCATCGATAATGCTGCCGCTGTGGGAATCCAGGCAGTCATCCAGCCCGGCGGTTCCATGCGCGATGAAGAAGTGATCGCCGCAGCGGACGAGCACAATATGGCCATGGTATTTACCGGTATGCGCCACTTCCGCCACTAAGATTGTGTGCCCGCAAATGCTTACTGCTGCGGGCTATGATCAACGGGCTGGAAAGTATCGATACTTCCCAGCCCGCACAAATCATTGGAATCCAGGGGCGAGACTCAGGCCCGAGGATCAATTCCACGTTAAACTAGCACACCTATAACCTGTGCAACGGACCGGATCGGTCGACTTAGGGGGATTTAAGAATGAACGTATTGGTTATCGGATCAGGTGGCCGCGAGCACGCCCTGGCGTGGAAAGCAGCGCAAAACCCAGATGTCGGCACCGTCTATGTTGCCCCGGGCAACGCCGGTACTGCCCGCGAACCCAAGCTAGAAAATATCGCAATCGGTGTGGATAACTTCGCCGCCCTGGCAGATTTCGCCGAAGAAAACGGCGTAGAACTAACTATTGTCGGCCCGGAAGCACCGCTGGTAGAGGGTGTTGTCGATTTCTTTAATGCCCGTGGCCTCGCCATTTTTGGCCCCAGCAAAGGCGCCTCCCAACTGGAGGGCTCCAAAGCCTTTACCAAGGACTTTCTCGAGCGCCACAAAATCCCCACCGCCGCCTACCGCAATTTCACCGAAGTGGAGCCGGCGGTTGCCTACATTCGCGAGCGCGGCGCGCCCATCGTGGTTAAAGCCGACGGCTTGGCTGCGGGCAAGGGTGTAATCGTTGCCGAAACCGAAGAGCAGGCTGAGCTCGCTGTACGCGATATGCTGTCTGGAAACGCCTTTGGTGAAGCCGGCTGCCGCGTGGTTATCGAGGAGTTCCTCCAGGGTGAGGAAGCGAGCTTTATCGTGATGGTGGATGGTGAAAACATCCTGCCGATGGCCACCAGCCAGGATCACAAGCGCGTTGGCGATGGTGATACCGGCCCCAATACGGGCGGTATGGGTGCCTACTCCCCGGCACCGGTGGTGACCGACACCATTTACCAGCGCATTATGCAAGAGGTTATCGAGCCCACCGTTAAAGGCCTGGCCTCTGAGGGCACACCCTACACCGGTTTCCTCTACGCCGGCCTGATGATCGATAGCGACGGCACCCCGAAGGTTATCGAGTACAACTGTCGCTTTGGCGATCCGGAAACCCAGCCAATTATGATTCGCCTGAAATCAGACCTGGTCGACCTGTGCATGGCTGCTCTGGACAAGAAGCTGGACACTGTCACTGCTGAGTGGGATCCCCGCCCAGCCCTGGGTGTGGTACTTGCCGCGCACGGCTATCCCGGCAGCTACCGCAAAGGCGATGCCATCAGCGGTCTGGACAAAGCAGACAGTGACAACGCCAAGGTCTTCCACGCCGGTACCGCACTGGATGGTGAGCGCGTAGTCACCAATGGTGGCCGGGTGTTGTGCGCCACAGCAATGGGGGATACCGTCGCTGAAGCTCAGGAAAATGCCTATGAATCAGCTCGGGCTATCTACTGGGACGGTGTATTCTTCCGGAAAGATATCGGCTACCGCGCTGTCGAAAGAGAAAAGGTTTCTGCAGAGCAGCAGGACTAACAGCTGGCATCGGCGGCCGCTCATCAGCGGTCGCCTTCCACAGGGAGCAGAATACTATGAGTAAACGCAGCCTCAGCGGACTCGACCGCCTGTTAATTCAAGCGGATCGGGCTCTGCGCACCCTGAGTCCCGGCGAACCCTGCCACGGCCGGGCATCCCCGGCGAAGGGTGAAGCCGAGACAGACCTCACCGACAGCGAACGCAAACACGCCGCTGGCCTTATGCGGGTCAACCATAGCGGTGAAGTCTGCGCCCAGGCGCTCTACCAGGGCCAGGCCCTGACCGCCAAGCTGCCCGAGGTGCGGGGGGAAATGGAGCGCGCTGCCGATGAGGAGATCGACCATCTGGCCTGGTGTGAACAGCGCTTGAAGGAATTGGACAGCCGCCCCAGCCTACTCAACCCACTGTGGTACGGCATGTCCTTTGGGCTCGGCGCCGCCGCCGGGAAAATCAGCGACCGAATCAGCCTCGGTTTTGTGGCCGCTACGGAAGACCAGGTGTGTAAACATCTTGAGAGCCACCTCGAAAAGCTTCCCGCCGACGACAAGAGAAGCCGTGCGGTAGTGGAACAGATGTTAATTGACGAAGACGAGCACGCCCACGCTGCACTGGCCGCCGGTGGTGCCCGCTTCCCTGCTCCAGTAAAAGGAGTGATGTCTCTGGTATCCAAAGTGATGACCTCGGCCAGTTATAAAATCTGACCGTTACTCTTCACTCATTAAAACGACTTGGATTTTAGGGAGGTTACGCCCAGTTTCCTCCCTCCCTTCCCGGCTAATTTCCCTTCAAGCTTCTTCAACGCTGTAGCTGTGCACAATCTCGACACCCGCATTGCGCAACATGATGGAGCCTGAGCAGTATTTCTCTGCGGAGAGTTCCACTGCACGGGCAACATGGGATTCCTTCAATCCGCGACCGCGCACTACAAACTTCATTTCAATTCGCTCAAACGGCGATGGGGTTGTATCCGGGCGCACACCTTCCAGTTCACAATGACAGGAAATAATGTCTTGTCTCGCCTTCTGTAAAATACTCACCACATCGTAAGCCGCGCAGCCACCGACGCCCAGCAAAATCATTTCCATCGGGCGCACACCATTATTTGTGCGGCCGCCTTCCATCACTACCGAATTACCACTGCCGGCTTCACCGACGAAGGTTAAATCATGTACCCAGGTTACTTTCCCCTGCATCACTCCACTCCCATTAAAACTTCAGCGGCGAAGCTTAGCATATTGGCGAAGTCTATCCCGGCACCTGTATGTTTCCGGTATAGTGTCTGGTACGCCTCCGCGCGAAAGCCGAATGACGCATGATCAAATGCTTTTTCTATGAACGCATCGTGGTTTATGAAGTCCAAGCGACCCAGTGCCATAGTGTCACAGGTCACACTGCGGAACTTTGCCGCGGTCAGCCCCTGTTGGGGATTTTGTTTTCGCGCGATAATTCAATAGTGCTCAGCTGCTAAAGCCGGGATAGAGCACAAGACAAAAAATGAGGAATAAATCCGTGACGGTTGCTATCGAAGACCCCATGACTATCGGCAATATTGAAGACTTTCTGGCCCACTGCCACCGGCGTCGCTACCCGGCCAAGAGCACAATTATCTATGCTGGCGACCGCTGTGAATCCCTTTATTTCATTATGCGCGGTTCCGTTACAGTTCTGATTGAGGACGATGAAGGCCGCGAAATGATCGTTGCCTACCTCAACGACGGAGACTTTTTCGGTGAGATGGGCCTGTTCGATCAGGACACCCGCAGTGCCTGGGTCCGCACCAAAACCGAGTGTGAGGTGGCAGAAATCTCCTACACCAAGTTCCAGGAACTCACTCGCCAGCACCCAGAGTTTCTTTTTGCCCTGGCCACCCAAATGGCAGGCCGCCTGCGCAACACCACGCGCAAAGTTGGCGATCTCGCCTTCCTGGATGTCACCGGGCGTGTCGCTCGCACCCTGCTCGATCTCTGCAATGAGCCGGATGCAATGACTCACCCCGAGGGCATGCAAATAAAAATCACCCGCCAGGAAATTGGCCGTATCGTCGGCTGCTCCCGGGAAATGGTGGGCCGCGTATTAAAAACCCTGGAAGAACAGGGCCTGGTTTCCGTTAAAGGTAAAACCATGGTGGTGTACGGTACCCGCTAGTAACCGAATAAATACACCGCATAAAAAAAGGGCGATTTTTACATCGCCCTTTTTTATTTCTACTACTGGAGTAAGCGGTCAGTTAAACATTTCCATCAATTTCCTGCCCGGCTCCTCCTCCCGCATAAAGGCCTCTCCCACCAGGAAAGCATTGACGTTATGACCACGCATAGCCGCAACATCGTCTGTGGTATGAATACCGCTTTCCGTGACCACAAGACGGTCTTCAGGGATCAAGTCCAGTAACTTAAAGGTATTTTCCAGCTGCACATCGAAAGTGTGCAGATTGCGATTATTGATACCGATTAAGCGGTTAGGTAATGCCAGGGCCCTCTCCAATTCCTTGTGGTTATGCACTTCCACCAAGACATCCAGACCCAATTCCAAAGCAAGCCCATTGAGGTCCTGCATCTGAGGATCATCAAGGCAGGCTGCGATTAACAAAATACAGTCGGCACCAATCGCTCGAGCTTCATAGATCTGGTAGGGGTCAACGGTAAAGTCCTTGCGCAGCACCGGTAGGCGTACGGCATCCCGGGCCTGCTGCAAGTAATTATCTGCACCCTGAAAAAAGTCCACATCGGTTAGTACTGACAGACAAGCCGCGCCACCTTTTTCATAGCTGGTAGCAATTTCTGCAGGAAGGAAATCCTCGCGAATCACGCCTTTACTGGGAGAGGCTTTTTTAATTTCGGCAATAACCGCGGCCTCGCCAGTGGAAATCTTGCGATCCACTGCATCGACAAAACCTCTCGCCGGCTCCTGATCCCGAGCGCGAAGGCGAACTTCGTCGGTGGAGCACTCAGCCTTGCGCTCAGCTACCTCTTGCCATTTGCGTTCGACAATAGTTTTTAAAATGGTAGGGGTGCTCACGATTGAATTTCCTCCGGACGAAACGCACTGGTAAACGCGGCAAGATCATTGATTTTTTCTCCGGCGAGGCCGCTGTCGATAGCGTCCTGCGCCATAGCCACACCCTGCTCGGCAGAGTGCGCAACGCCGCTAATATAAATCGCCAAGCCAGCATTAAGCGCAATAATATCTGCTGCTTTTTGCCCTGCCTCAGTACTGCGTTTACCCAGTGCATCGCGAATCAAGGCCAGGGATTCCTCGGAACCGGAAACGCTGAGGCCGGAGAGATCCCGGCGCTGCAGGCCAAAGTCCTCAGGCTTGAGTGTATATTCCCGCAAGGCACCATCTTTTAATTCCACAGCAAAGGTATCCGCAGCAATACTGGCTTCATCGAGTCCATCGTCACTGTGTAAAACCAGTACGTGCTCTGAGCCAAGCTGCTGTAAAACTTCAGCCAATAGTCGGCAGTAGCGTTTTTCGTAAACGCCTATTACTTTGCGCTTTACCCCTGCCGGATTAGTCATCGGGCCTAACAGGTTAAAGATGGTGCGCAACCCCAGTGCTTTTCGCGAAGGGCCAACATGGCGCATGGCATTATGAAAGCTGGGTGCAAACATAAAGCCGATGCCGATAGTTTCCACGCAACGTGCCATCTGCGAGGGGTTTAGTTCCAGGAATACGCCGGCATGTTCAAGCAGGTCCGCAGAACCACTGCTGGATGACACCGAACGGTTGCCGTGCTTGGCAACTTTAGCCCCCGCAGCAGCGGCGACAAAACTGCTCGCACTGGACACATTAAACAGATTGGCGCCATCACCACCGGTGCCGACAATATCAACGGTATTTTCCAGGGTGAGATCAACTTTTACCGCCAGCTGACGCATAGTTTCCACTGCGCCAACAATTTCATCGACTGTCTCACCGCGAATACGTAGTGCAATAAGGAGAGCGCCTATTTGTGGTTCCAGTGCTTCACCGCGCATTATCTGGCCAACAGTTTCGCGCATTTCTTCACGAGTAAGGTGTTCGCCATCCACCAGTTTGGCAATGGCCTGTTGAATATTCATTTTTCTCCCTTTGCCCCGTTCAGGTTATTGATTCCGGCGGGGCCCAGCCCGCCACACGCTGATGCTTCCGGTTCTCAAGACTCGATAAAGTTTCTCAGCATATCGTGACCGTGCATGGTGAGAATCGACTCCGGGTGAAACTGCACACCTTCCACGGCTAACTCCCGGTGCTTCACCCCCATAATCTCATCGATTTCACCATCCTCTGTTTCAGTCCAGGCGGTAATCTCAAGGCATTCCGGCAAGCTGCTTTTTTCCACCACCAGTGAGTGATAACGGGTCGCCTCAAATGGATTAGATAAGCCGTGAAACACTCCCAAGTTGTTGTGCACTATAGGAGATGTTTTGCCGTGCATAACCTGCCGGGCACGAACCACCCTGCCACCGAAGACCTGTCCAATACTCTGGTGCCCCAGACAAATACCCAAAATAGGGATACTGCCGGCAAAACGGCGAATGGTATCGAGCGAAATACCCGCCTCATTGGGGGTACAGGGACCCGGCGAAATCACAATTTTCTCTGGCGCCATTGCCTCGATTTCATCCAGGGTAATTTCGTCGTTGCGTTTTACCATCACTTTTGCACCCAGCTCTTCCAGGTACTGCACTACATTCCAGGTAAAGGAGTCGTAGTTATCGATCATTAAAATCATTGTGCGGCCCCCTTAGCCTCTGGTTGATAAGTGGATTCTTCCATTCTTTTTTGCAGGCGTGCGAGAGAGGCCTGGGTTGCGCGGAGTTCGCGCAGGATTTCGGTCTGGCTTGGAGGCAGACACATTTCATCCATTCGTCGCAATTTGGCCTCTTCCAGGTTATTCAAGACTACACCGATAAAGAGGTTAATCATTACGAACGCCCCCATGACCACAAAGCTGACGAAGTAAAGCCAGGCCCAAGGCATCGAATCCATCGCGGTATACATAATATCCGTCCAGTCCTCAAATGTGACAATCCGGAACAAGCTTAAAAAGGCGATTGGCAGGCTGCGCCAATGAGTAGGATCGATATCGTGGAACAGGAAATAACCCGCCACCCCATAGATATAAAAGATGATGCTCATCAACAAAGCGATGTGCATCATGCTTGGCAGGCTTCGCAATAACGTATCTACCAAAGTACGAAGCTCTGGAAATGCAGATACAAGGCGCAGTACCCTCAACACTCGTACCAAACGCGCCAATGTCGCCAGGGGCCCGGTGGCGGGAATCAGGCTCAAAGCGATAATAGTAAAGTCGAAACAGTTCCAACCACTGGCAAAGTAACGCCAAGGCCGGGTTCCATGGGAAGCGATCTTAACTGCCGCTTCGATCACAAAAGAAGCGAGTATCAGCTGGTTAATAGTTCCGAGCAGCGTACCAAAACGCTCCATCACCCAGGTGGAAGTCTCCAGCCCAACAGCAACAGCGTTGAGCAAAATCATGCCAATAATGAGCTGGTTAAATAACGGCGCTGCGACAACTCGCTCGCAGCGTTCAGCCAGGGTCAACTTTTGAGAAATACTAACTTCGCTCATCTTGCTCGATCTTTAAAGGGTCACTACTCTTGGCCAGCGCCATACCGGCAGCGCGGAAAAGCGCTCGGGCCTTATTCATTGTTTCATTCCACTCTGACTGCGGATCGGAGTCGGCCACCAGGCCAGCTCCCGCCTGCACATATAGTCGGCCATCCTTGATAACTGCTGTGCGAATGGCGATAGCGGTATCCATATTGCCATTCCAAGCCAGGTAGCCGACCGCCCCACCGTAAATGCCACGCTTTTCTGGCTCCAGCTCATCGATAATTTCCATAGCGCGAATCTTGGGGGCCCCCGACAGGGTACCGGCCGGCAGTGCCGCGCGCAGAGCATCCATTGCGGTGAGGCCCGGCTTTAACCGGCCGACAACATTGGAGGTAATATGCATCACGTGGGAATAGCGCTCGACAAACATTTGGTCGGTGACTTTGACACTGCCAGTATCAGCCACTCTGCCGATATCATTGCGCCCCAGGTCAATCAGCATCAGATGTTCAGCGAGTTCTTTGGGATCTGCCAACAGCTCTTCCTCCAGGGCAAGATCCTCCTCCTCAGTGGCTCCCCGATGACGGGTTCCCGCCAGAGGTCGCACAGTCATCTCCCCCTCTTCTAAATGCACCAAAATTTCTGGGCTGGAACCCACCACATGGTGGTCACCCAGATCGAGGAAATACATATACGGCGAAGGGTTCAAACTGCGTAAAGCACGGTAAAAATTGAGTGGCGGCGCATCGAAAGGCGCAGACAGGCGCTGGGAGGGCACCACCTGCATCACATCACCGGCAAGCACGTACTCTTTAACCCGGTCTACTGCGCGCTTAAAGTTGTTCTCGCCAAAGTGGGATTGGAATTCACTCTCATCAATGCCGCGCCCATGCAAATCGAGAGGTACAGTATCCGGCAGCGGTTGCGCTAACTGGCCTACCAATTGGTTCAGGCGCTGCTGGGCTTTTTCGTAGGCAGCTTCTTCATTGGTATTTGCATGGACAATCAGAATTACCGCACCGGCAAGATTGTCAAAAACTACCAATTCATCGCTGACCATCAAAAGGATATCAGGATTACCCAGGGTATCCGGCGGAGTACTGGCGGCCAGGCGCGGTTCGATATAGCGCACACAGTCATACCCAAAATAACCCACCAGCCCGCCGTTAAAACGTGGTAGATCCGCTAATTCAGGTACCTGATAGCGCTGCTGAAACCGTTCAACAAACTCCAGAGGGTCGGCGGCGCTGTGGCTCTCTACAACCTCTCCATCAGTTTCCACAGTGATGTCAGTGCCCTTAACCCTGAGCAGAGTCCGCGCAGGTAAACCAATAATGGAATAGCGTCCCCACTTCTCCCCGCCCTGGACCGATTCCAGCAAATAGCTGTAACGGCCTCCGGCCAGTTTCAAATAGGTGGACAGTGGCGTTTCAATATCCGCCAGTACGCGCCTTACCAGGGGGATACGGTTATAACCCTCAGACGCAAGTTGAGCGTATTCAGTAGGGGTCATGGAGACTCCGATCAATTTTTCATTCTTTATGATTGGCGCCAGAGTATAAGCAGCGCCCACGGGAAAGGTGCCTCAATCGCCATGCTTCGATTGGGCCTCAAAAGGTCAGTGGCGCCATCGCCAACTGTTTGTCAGGGAGAAAGAGTGGTTCACGGAAATTCCCTCAGTGCAGGCGCACAAGTTAACAAATCCCGTCTATGGCGGGCAAGAGATTACCCGCCAGTTTTGTAAATTAAGCCAGACTCTTGCGCATGGCCGCAATCACTTCAGCGTAGTCTGGAGTATTAAAGATGGCAGAGCCTGCGACAAAGATATCCGCTCCAGCTGCGGCAATTTCAGCAATATTGTCGCGATTTACACCGCCGTCAATCTCAAGGCGAATATCAAACCCAGACTCATCAATCAGCTTGCGGGCTTCTTTTAACTTGGTAAGGGTACTTGGGATAAACTTCTGCCCACCAAACCCCGGGTTTACTGACATCAGCAGGATCATATCCAGCTTATCCATCACATACTTGGCGGCATCGAGACCACTGGCTGGATTGAATACCAGCCCGGCTTTACAGCCGAGGCTGCGGATCAATTGCAGGGAGCGGTCCGGATGACGAGAGGCTTCTGGGTGAAACGTAATATAGGTAGCTCCGGCATCAGCGAACATGCGAATCATTTCATCCACCGGCTCCACCATCAGGTGCACATCAATCGGAGCTTCAACACCGTGTTTGCGCAGTGCCTGGCATACCATAGGACCAATCGTGAGATTTGGCACATAGTGATTGTCCATCACATCAAAATGCACCCAGTCCGCTCCGGCTGCCAACACATTGTCCACCTCTTCACCCAAACGTGCGAAATCTGCGGAGAGAATAGAGGGAGCGATCTTGTAATCTGACATCAAAATATCCTTTGGTAACTCAACTTTCGCCAGTCAGTCGGCGATCTAAATTTTCCAGGCGCTCGGGGGTCCCCACATCGCACCAGTCGCCCTCATAGAGTTCAGCTTGTAGCTTGTCCTCATTAAAGGTGAACACTTCTCCAAGACCAAAGCACTCGCGACGCTTCGGGTATTTAGTGAGGGTTTCAGCTCGCAGCCAGCTAATACCGGCAAAGGTATAACGGGGCTTGGCTGTACCCGACAGCAAGCCACTTTCTATGCCAAAATCTCCATCGGGGTTATGGGGAGGATTGGGGACCATCAAAAGACGTCCAGGGCATGACTCCGGCAGCGGCCTCTCGATCCATTGCGACAGGTCATAGTCACACCAGACGTCACCATTAACCACCAGAAAAGATGAATCTCCGATCAGTGGCAGAGCCTTGAGAATCCCCCCGGCAGTTTCCAGTGGCTCCTCCTCATGCTCGACAGAGTAGTGAATATCTAACCCCCAGCGGGAACCAGAACCGAGCTGTTGACGAATTTTGGATCCCAAGTAGCCCAGATTAATCACGACCTTTTGCACACCAATAGCTGCCAAGCGCTCAATTGCATATTCAATCAGGGGCTTACCGGCAACCGGCAACAGGGGCTTTGGAGTTTGATCCGTCAGTGGGCGCATACGGCGCCCAAAACCTGCTGCCAATACCATGGCAGTCAAAGGGGAATTCTTTTTGGGTTTGCTCATTAAATTAATCTGTACAGTTTTCGTACGGCCTACTTCAGCTGATCACCGGCACAGCGGTAATCGCAGTACCAGGGCAGAGGCTCTATCTGCGGCAGCAGGGTGCCGCTGAACCATTCGACAAATGGCTTCAGCTCAGGGTAGCGTCCAGCGGTTTCCAAAACATAGCGAATCACAAGGGGCAGATGCTGCAGGTAGCCCTGCTTCCCATCCCGCAGACTGAGACGCGGGAATAGACCCAGTACTTTAATATGGCGCTGTAACCCCATCCAGTCGAACCAACGAAGATAGAGTTGCGGATCCACTGGTTGCATAACACCTGCCGCTTCAGCAGTGGCGGCATAAGCCAGCACCCAGCGCTCTACCCGCTCGCGGGGCCAGCGGATATAGCAATCTCTGAGTAGAGACACCAGATCGTAGGTAGCAGGCCCCCACACAGCATCCTGAAAATCGACAATCCCCGGCCTTTCCCCATCGCGGATCATCAAATTGCGACTGTGGTAATCCCGGTGAACAATAGTGTGGGGCTGCTCTTCTGCACTGTTGAGCAACAACTCAAAGGTATGCTCCAACATTTTTTCTTCCCGCTCACCAAGCTGGTAGCTGAGCAGCTCTCGCACCAGCCACTCTGGCATAACCTGCATTTCCTTAAGAAGCAGTTCGCGGCTATAAGTGGGGAATAATTGTTCCTCAAAAGGGATTTGCTGCAGGCATAAAAGTTCACTCATTACCTCTGCGTAGAGTCCCTCAACACTGTCACTGTTGAGCACACTATACAACTGGGTATCACCCAGATCCTCCAGCAACAGATAGCCCTCGGCGGTATCTGCGGCAACCACCATCGGCGTATGGATGCCGTTTCGACGCAAGTAATCAGCCAGGGCCACAAAGCGCGCGGGGTTAGTCAGCTGGGGAGGAGTGTCCACCGCTATCAGCGGCGGCTCGGTTTGAGTGCGGAAATAACGCCGAAACCCGGCATCTCCCGCCAGGGGCGATAAATCAGCCGGAGCACCCATATCCAGGGCCTCGCCAACCCACTCACTCAATGCATCGCGTCTGGAATCGGAGTCAATCTCGCCCCCCTGCTCAACTTCACCGCTCGATCTTAGACTCATCTTATGACTTCCAAATGTTTCTAGCTGCATTTTAACCCTGAGCCCCTCTGCGTCCAGAGACACCATCACTATTTATTAGAGCCTCTGCTTTGCCTTACACAAAAACAGAACACGAGTTCCAGGTAATTTGCGTTTCAGGACTGAGTTTCAAGCTTTAACATTACGGCTCCAGTACGGCTATTAACCACTTCTACATTCAAGTAGAATCGGACGATGATTTTGCGCGCCCCGGCTCGAAAGCTGTCGCACATATCCATCGATAAAGAAACACTAAAAGATAGCTGGAACATATCGTTTGATGCTTGAAGTCTCCCGGTGGCGTCGCCTTGCTCTGGCGATAGCTAAAAACTCCCAAGCCCGCTCTGTCGCCCTCGGCCTGATCGCTGTGCAGCCGCTGTGGGCGCAAGCCAACCAAGGCGAGCCTTATCCTGACCCCGACTACAATCCCTATTTGTACCTGGACTGGTTGCCCCGCTCCGAGCTGACCCCCGAGGAACAAGCCAATCTACCCGCAGTATGTTCCGGCGCCTTTGTAGCTCCACCGCGCAACTATCCCGGCTCTGATCTTCCCCCTGGTGAGGCCCCTCTCAGAGCGACAGCAGAGAAGTCGCAGTGGCTGGAGGACGGTTCTGCCGAGCTGAGTGGCAATGTACATATAACCCAGGGATACCGGCAGCTGTTTGCCGATCAGGTCACACTGAATCGCCAGGAAAATATTGCCACCCTGAATGGCGCTATTGAGCTTCGAGAGCCCAGTTTACTGATCCGTGGCTCTTCAGCCGAAGTTCATACAGAAAGCGAAGCCGCCTCCATTGAAGACGCCACCTATGTGGTTCACGATGCTTTTATTCATGGGGACGCCGAGCTGGTTGCACGTCAAACCAGTGGCGAATTAACTCTCACCGAGGGCACTTATACCCGCTGTGAGCCCGGGCGAGAGTTCTGGCAATTAACTGGACGCGAGATCAATATTGATGAGGTAGAGAGCCAGGGCACTGCACGAGATGTGCGCCTTAGGATTTTGGATGTGCCTGTCTTGTATCTGCCGTATTTCCGCTTTCCTGTAGGCGATGCGCGCATGTCCGGCTTCCTGTTTCCTACCCTCAGTAACAGTGACAAGAATGGCTGGGACCTCGCCATCCCTTACTACTGGAATATTGCGCCCCAGATGGACGCCACTATATCCCCACGCCATATCCAGTACCGTGGGACCGGTCTCGAAGTTGAATTCCGCCACTTAGCGGAAATGTTCAGTACCGAAATTCGCGTAGCCGATCTGCCCGACGACGACGGCGGCAACAACGATCTTGCCCAGGAGCTGATTGACGAGGGCTTCCCGGAGGATCTGGTACTTCCCTACAAAGGTGAAGACCGCTGGCTGATCAGTTTGGAGCAGCAAGGGGGATACAGTGGCAGTGTCTGGCGTACTGATATCGACTATACCAAGGTCAGTGACCCGGACTATTTCCGCGATTTGAGCACCGCAAACCTCGATATCAATGCGGAAACCCGAGTTAGTCAGAAAGTCCAGGGGTTACTACGCAGCGAGCACTGGAAAGCAACCTTACGTACCCAGGACTATCAAGTACTAGAAAACGACGCCTTCGATACATTTGCCCAATACCCCCGTTTTGATGTCGATGGTGATTACCGTTGGAATGACTGGCTGCTGACTATGCAAAATGAAGTCACCAGCTGGGATCACAGCGACACACAGACCATCAGATTCATTGAAGACACCGATGACCCCGATAGTGTCACAACTCAAACTCGGGACTTTATCACCGCAGATCGACTGCGCCTCGACTATGAGTTTTACTGGGATAAAGAGTGGCTCTGGGGATATTTCAAGCCAGGAATAGCAGGACGCTACCTAGCTTACAGCGTGAGTGACCTGTTTCTACCTGAGGATGCCGACGATACCCCCGATGCTGCTGCGGCACAGTTCATACTAGATACAGGGCTCTATTTCGAACGGGATAGCCACCTGTTTAATCGCGACTTTATCCAGACTCTGGAGCCACGGCTGTTTACCCTGATCAGCAGCAATGCTGATCAGAGTGATTTCTTTGATATAAGCGATCGCGCTGACGACGTCGACCCTGAAGTTGAGATCGACCCAAATAGTAACAACCTGCTGTACGACACGTCACTTTACACTTTCAGTTATGACCAGCTATTCCGCGATAGCCGGTTTACTGGTAATGACCGAATCGACGATGCGGACAGAATTGCCCTTGGCCTGACAACCCGCTATATCGACCCAGTCAGTGGTCGGGATCTCTTCTCAGCCAGTGTCGGGCAAGTCTATTACTCCAGTGACCGGCAAATTGGCCGTGACTCTTACATTGAGGATACCCAACGGTCAGAGCTGGCTGCACGAATCGAGAGTCGCCCTTTCGAATCCCTGCGTTTGGGTACTGAGCTGGTATATGAAGATAGTGAGCACAATATTAATCGCGGCAATTTCAGCCTGCGCTATCTTGATGACGACTTCCGCATCTTTAATTTAAGCTATTACTACGAGCGCCCGGACTCAACGGATGACGATGATGAGGACGAAGATGAAGATGAAACCGTGAGTCAACTAAATGCCTCAACTGTCCTCCCACTTGGTACTCATACCTCACTCATGGCTGGTGCCAGCTATGATCTTACTTTGAATCGGGAACTGGAATACCTGGCAGGTATCGAATATGACGACTGCTGCTACCGTACCCGACTAGTGTGGCGACGCACACTGGACAATGATCTCGCAGGGGTTGTCTCTGCTGAAGACCTTGAGTACGACGAGGGTATTTACCTTGAAGTCGAACTCAAAGGCTTAGCGGGCTTTGGTTCAACCGTGACAGAAATGCTGACCCAGGGGATTGCCAACTTTGATCAGAGAGAAGAGCTGAAACAGTGATGAGAATAATTAAGAAGTTCGTACCGAAATTGGGCCTGGCACCCGTACTGGCGGCTGGCGCCCTCATCGCCGCTTCCGCCACTGCACAAGTCAGGAACCTTGACCGGGTAGTCGCTGTTGTTGATGACGATGTTGTAATGGCAAGTGAACTGTCTCAGCGCATGAACACCATTACAAGCCAGATCCAGGCACAACAGGTACAGGCTCCCCCAGTGGAAATCCTGCGCCGACAAGTGCTCGAACAGCTGATTATCGAGCGCCTGCAACTACAGATGGCGTCCCGTGCCGGTGTAACTGTTTCCGAGTCAGAGCTGGATCAGGCTATCGCCAGGGTTCAGCAAAACGCGGGGGTCAGCCCCGAAATATTCCGCCAACGCCTGCTCGCAGACGGCATGAGTATGAAGAGCTTTCGTCAGCAAATCCGTCAGGAGCTGATGATTCGCCGTGTAGAGCAAGGCAGTGTTAACCGCCGGATTCAGATTACTGACCAGGATATCGATAACTTCCTGCGTTCCAAGGAAGGGGAATTCTGGAAGTCTCCCCAGTTTGAGCTGGGCCATATCCTGATTCCCGTAAGCTCCAGCGCTCCTACCAGTGAAGTTACACAGGCGCGGGAGAAAGCCGAAGACCTGGCTCAGCAGGCCAGGGACGGTGCCGACTTCCGCCGCTTGGCCATCGCAAACTCTGCAGGTCAGAATGCCCTCTCCGGCGGGGATCTAGGCTGGCGCAAAACCGTCGAGCTCCCAACCCTATTTGCGGATGCCCTCACTGACTTAAAGGCCGGCGATATTACCGAGCCTTTCCGTAGTGACGCAGGTTTTCACCTATTGAAAATTCACGCACAGAAAGGTGCCAGCGAGCAGCTGGTAGAGCAGACAAAAGTGCGCCATATCCTGCTCAAACCATCCGCTATTCTCACTGACGACCAAGCCTACAATAAGCTGATCGAATTGCGCGAAGAGGCCATGGCCAGCGACAACTTTGGCGAGTTGGCCCGTGAGAATTCAGAAGATATTGGCTCGATGCTATCCGGCGGCGATCTTGGCTGGTCTATGCCCGGGCAGTTTGTGCCAGAGTTTACCCAGGCGATGGATGGAACTGAGATCGGCAGTATTAGCCTGCCCTTCCGCAGCCAGTTTGGCTGGCATATCCTGCAGGTTGAAGATCGCCGCAAACAGGATATGACCGACCAATATATCCGCAATCAAGCCGCCAACTTGCTGCGTAACCGCCGCTACGAAGAGGAACTGCAAAACTGGCGCCGTGAAATTCGCGACCAGGCATACGTAGAAATCAAACTGCCGGATTCTGAGACCACTGAGGGCTCAGAGAATCAACCGTAAACCGCTTTGTCAGCGGGAAAGACCGGGCCCTGTGCCCGGTTTTTTTTTGTAGCAATAGGAAAGTTATATATCAATGGCTCCTAAAATTGCATTCACCCCCGGAGAACCCGCAGGTATCGGCCCAGAGCTCGCAGTAAAGATTGCACAAGAGAGCTCTTCGGCACAGATTGTCGCAATTGCTGACCCCCAGTTACTGATGGATACCGCTGGGGCTTTGAAGTTGCCTCTCAAGCTCCTCCCTTTGCCTACTGCGGGAACAGCGGGAACGCCTCCCGGTACCCTCTACACCCTGCCCATTCCCATGGCCGAGTCAGCTCGACCAGGAATGCTGAATGCTGCCAATGCACACTATGTTTTGGAAACCCTTTCAGTTGCAGCAGAGGGTTGCCTGGCAGGCCAGTTTGACGCCCTCGTAACAGGGCCAGTACACAAGGGCATTATTAACGAAGCCGGAACCTCATTTAGCGGCCATACAGAGTTCTTTGCCGAAAAAGCCGGGGTTGAGCGTGTCGTTATGATGCTGGCAGCAGAAGACCTCCGAGTTGCCCTTGTAACAACCCACCTTCCCCTAAAAGATGTAAGCGGTGCGATCAATCGCCCGCTTCTGGAACAGATTATTACCATCCTCGACACCAGTTTGCAGGAACACTTTGGAATCCCCAATCCCCGTATCAGCGTATGTGGCCTTAACCCCCACGCCGGAGAGGGGGGACATCTGGGCAGGGAAGAAATAGAAATTATTGAACCTGCACTTGAGCACTTGCGTAGCCGAGGTGTATCACTAAAGGGCCCACTGCCCGCAGACACTCTTTTTACCCCACCGCATTTATCTGAATGCGACGCCGTTTTAGCTATGTATCACGACCAGGGACTACCAGTGTTAAAATTCAAGGGTTTTGGCCATGCCGTCAATATCACTTTGGGGCTACCCTTTATCCGCACTTCAGTAGACCATGGCACAGCTCTCAATATTGCGGGCACTGGCTCTGCAGACTGTGGCAGCCTCAAAGCAGCTCTGACCCAGGCCATCTCACTAGCCGAGTTGCGCAATCCCTAACCAGCACTCAAAACTTACCTGGAGAAAAGTGTGAACCATATCCTCACTCATGTGAGCGCAGTGATAGGCCCTAATGGACATATCAACTGAGCCACCCTCTAGAATTCCGAGACTTAACTGCAAAATTAATCATCCAGGTTTCAGATATATCAATGGATAACTTCTTTCAACACAAAGCCCGCAAACGCTTTGGGCAAAACTTTCTCGTCGATGAAAATATTATCGAGCGCATCGTTCGTGCGGTAGGCCCCAAGGAAACAGACACCTTGGTAGAAATCGGCCCGGGTCAGGGTGCGATTACAGAGTTACTACTAAAACGCTGTCCATCCCTGACCGCTGTAGAGCTGGATCGCGACCTGATTCCGATGCTGGAATTTAAATTCAGGGAATACCCGGAGTTCAGTATTATTGAGAAAGATGCGCTGAAATTTGATTTTGGCACCTTTGCCGATGATAAGCAGCTGCGTATCGTCGGCAACCTGCCGTATAACATATCCACACCGCTGCTGTTCCATCTGCTTAGTTTTCGCGAGCAGGTCCAGGATATGCATTTTATGCTGCAGAAAGAAGTGGTAGATCGACTCAGTGCCACTCCTTCCAGCAAATCTTATGGGCGGCTCAGTGTCATGGTTCAATACTTCTGCCGTGTACAGGGCCTGTTCCCTGTTCCCCCGCAGTCCTTCCGACCCGCCCCTAAAGTAGACTCTGCCATCGTGAGGTTGGTGCCCCACAGCACTCTGCCATTTACCGCCAAAGACGAAGGATTATTGGAAAGGATCGTTAATATTGCCTTTCAGCAGCGCCGTAAAACCCTGCGCAACGCCCTAAAACCCCTGTTCCCGGAACTCGATCCCGAGCAGCTACCTGTAGATGCCAGCCGCCGCCCCGAAACATTAAGTGTCGAGGACTTTGTTAAACTGGCTGACTACTGTACAAACTTGCAACAACAATAAATATTTTTCAAATTTTTGGGGGAAACCTTGGCAACTTACGCCATCGGAGATATTCAGGGTTGCTTTGCGGCATTTCAAAGCCTCCTCAGGAAAATCAACTTTTGTGCTGACCGCGATAAACTATGGCTTGCGGGAGATCTGGTCCACCGGGGCGAGGACAGCCTAAGCACGCTTCGTTTTCTCTACGAACACCGGCAGCAGGTTACAGCAGTGCTGGGGAATCATGATCTCCATTTACTGGCTCTCGCCCATGGAGCTAAACCTCTATCGGAAAAAGAGCGTGATCTGGCCAAGGTTTTAAAGGCAAAGGATGCTGATAATTTACTGGAATGGCTACAAGGCCTACCTCTTCTAGTACACAAGAAGGGGTACACAATGGTGCACGCGGGTATCCCCCCGATTTGGAGTGTTACAAAAGCCCAAAAACTCGCCACTGAAGTACATAAAGCTCTCGCCGACGAAGCCATGGCAAAGGCATACTTCTATGGTATGTATGGCAATGAGCCCCACTGCTGGGATGATCACTTGATTGGTGTTGAGCGCCTGCGATCCATCACAAATTACTTCACTAGAATGCGCTTCTGTAAGGCAGATGGCACCCTGGACCTTATCCACAAAAAAGGAATCCAGGCATCTCACGGTGAATACCAGCCTTGGTTCAGCTTTCCCAACCGAAAGACCAAAAATGACAAGATTATTTTCGGACATTGGGCTGCACTGGAAGGCCGCGCAGATACTGAGAATATCTATGCACTGGACACAGGTTGTGTTTGGGGAGGATATCTAACTGCAATGCGCTTAAGTGATGAAGAGTTCTTTTGTACAGATTGCAGCTTGTAGGGCTCTAAAAATACCCACAAAGCTAAATAGGGAAAGGCAAATTTTATAACGTTCCTTTTATAAAATCAGTTGATTACTGTCAATTAATAAGCTTCGCAACAATCAGTTCTTAACTGAATTGGCACTAACACATATTACAGTGGACCTATATTGTCTCTGATAGTTTATCCAATGTCGCTTCAGGATTAACCAATTTACTGTTAATCAACTGCCTGATAACTTCAACAAAATCTCGGGAGGTTCTGTCCTCCACCATATTCAAAAAACTATCACTCCCTTTCTCTCCACCACCTTCAATCGTTTCGCGATAACTTTTCCATAATGAAAACAAATTTAATGAGCCGTTACTTTTTTCCTGTAAAGATTGATCAATTGCTCGGTGTATAAGCAGACCACAGCTGTAATATAAATCAAACCTTCCATGGTTCGCAGCTTCAACCAATGGGAATTCTTTCAAACCTTCAGAACAACTCACCTTATATTTATCAATTTTGGAATAAACATATTCCTCTAAATCGGGATACAAATCTATCAAAGCTGAGGCTGCCAGCCAGTCAGCATTACCCTCGTGTAGCCATGATTCACTAACATCATTTGACAACACTTCCTCTTTACCTTCCTGGTGAAAATGAGCTACTTCATGGGCAAAGAACCAAATAATGTCACTAACAAAACTGGGATCTTCCAACCTCTTATCCATATCGTTCAAATTCCAATGCATGAATATCTGGTTTGGCAAGGTTCCCCCTTGACGATCACTACCATCAACTTGGGCATAAGATGCGTATAAGGTTGGTTTTCCAACAGTATTTTCCCCAAGCCTTCCCCCAAAATAATTTATCATTTTTGGAATATCTGAATTTAAAGAATTCCTAATTTTGTCCGGCAAGCCACCATCAATTACAGCGATAAAGCTACTCCCCTCAATAGGCTTTTGGGTGCCGACATAGATATTCATTCCACTCTCTCGATCAACCCAATTTGTTGATCCTGTGTAAACCTGTCCATTAACAATCATATGCTCGCCCTCGGGGATCTGCATTGATAGCTTCCAACTCTGTACGTCATCGCTACACGCTTCAATACAGGCAAACAGGCGTCCCGTATATATCAAGTTCCCGCCGTTTGAATAAGGAGAGAAAGGCGCATAATCTTTTTTAAGATGTTTATATGTCGGTGTTAACGAAATTTCAACGCGGTCAAAGGAAGCCCCATCTTTTCTGGCCAGATACTCATAACCATCAATAGAGACTATTTCAAACTCTAAAGAAAGAGGTTCCCAACGCTCGACACGAGAGGCATCTGGGTTACGCACAAAACCAATACGGCTTGCCGGTCTATCCATTTGGTAAATAAGCTTCCAGAAATTATCTCCTGATTTCACAATTGAAATATCTACTCCTGATCTCTCCTCAGCCAACGTAGAAAAGCCTACTAACATTAACAATACAACTTGAATATATTTCAACCCTGACTCCTTGCACACGGAGATAAAAACTAAAATAACGTAAAATTTGAAATTTTGAGCATAAGAAATTATCAACAAATAGCCATACAAGCAACCAGTAGATAAAAGGTTATTATTCTTTACTAACAGACGGGAAACAACTTGGCCAACACGAATAATATATTTTCGGACCTTACCAGTAAAAAGACAAGAATTGTAGAAATTGGTATATTGAAAATCTGAAGAGATCTCATTGCCCACATCAATTCAGGGGAGTATGCAAGCAATGAGTAATATTAAAATATTAGAAAAAGCTTATTATCTTAGGTCCTAGGTGGAATATCGAAACTCTTTGATTTTGGTAAGCTATTCAGCAGTATACCCCTTAGGATTTTTATACTGCCAGCGCCAGGTATCTTCCACCATACGTACCAAATCGTACTCTGCCTTCCAACCCAACTCCATCTCAGCCAGCTCTGGATCTGCATAACACTCTGCAATATCACCGGGTCTCCGCGGAGCAATGTTATAGGGAATATCTTTTCCACTGACACTCTCAAAGGCTCGTACGACTTGTAAAACAGAGCTTCCCTCCCCTGTACCCAGGTTATGGGTATAACAGCCCTCAGAAGTCTCTTCGCCACAAATTAAGTTCAGCGCTGCCAAATGTCCGCGAGCCAGATCCACTACGTGAATATAATCCCGAACCCCGGTACCATCAACGGTATCATAATCACCTCCAAAAACTTGTAGCTGCTCCAGCCTACCTACTGCCACTTGAGAAACGTAGGGTAGCAAGTTGTTGGGGATGCCACTGGGGTCTTCACCAATAGTCCCACTTTCATGAGCACCAATTGGATTGAAATAACGCAATAAACTCACTTTCCACTGACTGTTCGGCGCTGCACAAAGGTCCCGCAGCATATTCTCTACAATCAACTTACTTGAGCCATAGGGATTGGTTGCACCAGTAGGGAAGTCTTCTTTAATTGGCACGGTTTCAGGATCGCCATAGACCGTTGCAGACGAACTGAAAATCAAGCGGTGTACCCCAAACTCCTCCATCACTTCGCATAACGTTAGGGTGCCGGCCACATTATTCTGGTAGTAGCGCAGAGGCTGTGCAACAGACTCACCTACAGCCTTTAATCCAGCAAAGTGAATTACGGCGTCAATCTCATGAGCGGAGAATACTTTGCGCACCCCCTCTTTATCATTAATATCGAGATGATGAAACGGGATACTTTTGCCAGTAATTGACTCTACTCGACGAAGAGCTTCCTCACTGCTGTTTGCTAAATTATCAACAACCACTGGCTCAAAGCCGGCAGTGAGCAACTCAATACAGGTATGACTGCCAATATAACCGGCACCACCAGTCACCAAAATCGCCATTTAAACTCCTCGATATTTCTTTGATACCCAATATGGGCTGTAGTAAAGCGTAAAACAGCCGCTCAATTCAACCTATATAAGTGACATTCCACCGTCTCACTGAAAGGGAAAGCTATGCTGGAAAAGCTGGAGTGCATTCATCACATACTCCGGCAAAGAACAAGGTTCACAACGGCAATAATGATAGTGCTTCACGCCAAGCGTATCCCAAACAAGATCTGGACTTTAGAGCTCATGCACCATTTGTCCCAGTTGGGGAAGTCGCACAGAAATAGCAGCCACAAGCGCACGACACCCTGACGAAAGCAAGAAGCTGAGCTAAATCCAGTAGGCTACAGGGAAGTAGACACCATGACAATTTTCAATCACTACCTGGAAAGATACGAATCTATCCAGGACGAGGAACTCAGTATTCAGGAATACCTGGAACTGTGTAAGACAGACCGCAGCGCCTACGCGTCACCAGCTGAGAGAATGCTGATGGCAATCGGCGAGGCTGAACTGGTGGACACCTCACGGGATCCCCGCCTGTCACGTATTTTCTGTAACAAGGTTATTAAGCGCTATAAGGCTTTCAGTGAATTCTATGGTATGGAAGAAGCCATTGAGCAGATTGTCTCCTTCTTCCGACATGCCGCACAGGGGTTAGAAGAGAAGAAACAAATCCTATACCTTTTAGGACCCGTTGGTGGCGGGAAGTCATCCCTTGCAGAGCGGCTAAAAGCTCTAATGGAGCAGATTCCAATCTATGCAATTAAAGGGTCACCTGTATTTGAATCCCCATTAAGTCTTTTCTCTCCCTCTGAGGATGGCCGTATCCTTGAAGAGGACTACGGCATTGCCCGTCGATACGTTAATACCATTATGTCTCCATGGTCTGTGAAACGACTCCATGAATTTAAAGGAGACATCAGTAAATTCCGTGTCGTAAAAATCCGCCCATCGATCCTTGATCAAGTTGCCATATCAAAAACAGAACCCGGAGATGAAAATAATCAGGATATCTCTTCCCTGGTCGGAAAGATAGATATTCGCAAACTTGAGGACTTCCCCCAGAATGATCCCGATGCCTACAGTTTTTCCGGAAGTTTATGTAGGGCTAATCAGGGGCTGATGGAATTTGTCGAGATGTTCAAGGCACCCATTAAGGTACTTCACCCCTTGCTGACCGCAACACAGGAAGGGAATTACAACAGTACTGAGGGATTGGGATCAATTCCTTTTAACGGCACAATTCTTGCTCACTCCAACGAGTCAGAGTGGCAATCCTTCCGTAATAATCGTAACAATGAAGCCTTCCTCGATCGTATTTATATCGTCAAAGTGCCCTACTGTGTGCGGGTACAGGAAGAAATCCGAATCTACCAGAAACTTCTGGAAAATAGTTCCCTTTCAAAAGCACCCTGTGCACCAGACACCCTGAGGATGTTGGCACAATTCTCTGTACTATCGAGGATTAAAAATCCGGAAAATTCCAGTCTTTACTCCAAGATGCGGATCTATGATGGAGAAAACCTGAAAGATACAGACCCCAAAGCAAAAACCATTCAGGAATACAGGGATAATGCCGGCGTCGACGAAGGCATGAACGGACTTTCAACACGTTTCTCCTTTAAGATTCTCTCTAAAGTTTTCAACTTCGATGCTACTGAGGTAGCGGCAAACCCGGTTCATTTATTATATGTCCTAGAGCAACAGATAGAGCAGGAGCAATTCCCACCAGAGGTTCAAGAAAATTACCTCGGATTTATCAAGGAATATTTGGCTCCAAGGTATGTAGAATTTATCGGTAAGGAGATTCAGACCGCATATCTGGAATCCTATGCGGAATACGGTCAAAACCTGTTTGACCGATATGTTACCTACGCTGACTTTTGGATACAGGACCAAGAGTACCGCGATCCGGAAACTGGCGAAATACTGGATCGAGGCGCCCTGAATGAAGAGCTTGAGAAAACAGAAAAACCCGCTGGAATCTCCAATCCGAAAGATTTCCGCAATGAAATAGTTAACTTTGTACTTCGAGCCAGAGCTAACAATCAGGGAAAAAATCCCGATTGGAGATCCTACGAAAAATTGCGTGCCGTTATTGAGAAGAAAATGTTTTCCAATACGGAAGATCTTCTTCCTGTCATATCCTTTAATACCAAAGCCTCAGCAGATGATAAACGTAAGCACGCAGACTTCGTTGCACGTATGGTCGAACGTGGCTATACCGAGAAACAGGTTCGATTGTTATCCGAATGGTATCTGCGCGTAAGAAAATCGCAGTAGTAAATTTTTCACGCACTTACATCACTACGAAAACACGAGGAAGCCAAACGAGAATACTGCTTAGATCCTAGAGTGAAGATGCTAGTGCTTGAGTTGGGCTGACCCAGTAGGGAATTTTCTGAATAGATTTATGGCAACAAATGCCTGAGATTTTTATTCAGAACAAAGGCAGAAATATGAGCTATATCATCGACCGCCGCTTGAATGGAAAGAAAAAAAGCACCGTTAACCGGCAGCGATTCTTAAGGCGCTATAAAGCTCACATTAAGAAAGCTGTCGGCGATGCCATGAACAGCCGCTCGATAATGGACATGGATAAGGGCGAGCGAATCAGTATCCCCACCCGGGATATCAGTGAGCCCCTTTTTTCCCATGGCAGCGGAGGGCACGTAGAGCGGGTTCTACCAGGAAACAAGCAATTTACTGCTGGAGATCGTATTCCCCGTCAAGGGCAAAGAGGTGGTGATGGCAGTGGCGGAGGCGCCAGTGATAGCGGAGAGGGAGTTGACGACTTTGTCTTCCAAATCTCCCAAGAAGAGTTTTTGGACTTTATGTTTGAGGGGCTGCAACTGCCTAATATGATCAAGCAGCGCCTGGCCGGCAATGAGTCTTTTCAGATAGTCCGTGCCGGAATCAGCAATGAAGGCACTCCAGGTCGCCTCAACGTGATTCGCTCATTAAGGTCTGCTCATGCCAGGCGTATCGCATTGACAAGCAGTAAGCGTAGAAACCTGCGCAATTTAGAGAAAGACCTTACTCAGGAAGAAAACAAAGATACCGCGCTGCGAGACCAACGGAAAATTGAAGCCCTTAAAAGCCAAATAGCCGAACTTCGAAGCCGTATCAACCGGGTCCCCTTCCTCGACGATTTCGATTTAAAATATAACTTACTGATCCGCCAGCCCAAACCGCGCTCAAGGGCAGTAATGTTCTGCCTGATGGACGTATCCGGCTCGATGAATCAAGCCACCAAAGATATGGCCAAGCGGTTCTTCTTACTTCTTTATTTATTTCTACAGCGGAGTTATGAATATACGGAAGTTGTATTTATTCGACACCACACCAGCGCTAAAGAGGTTGACGAAGAAGAGTTTTTCTATTCTCGGGAGACGGGCGGTACCATTGTTTCCAGTGCACTCAAGTTAATGCGACGCATTATGAGAGAGCGCTATCCTGCCAGTGAGTGGAATATTTACGGAGCCCAGGCCTCCGACGGTGATAACTGGAACGATGACTCAAGTACCTGTCACCGAATTCTGATCGACGACATTATGCCCCATGTGCAGTACTACTCTTATGTAGAAATTACCCCCAGGGATCACCAGGCCCTGTGGGAGGAGTACGAAAGTGTTCGCACTTTATTCCCCAATCACTTTGCAATGGAGCAAATTGTCGATGTACAGGATATTTATCCGGTATTCCGGCAACTATTTCGCCAAAAGGTGACGGCCTGATGCTCGACAAATTTGCCAGTGGCGCTGAAGCGCCTGAATCTGAGTCACCCCAGCCCATATCTACCAGCTCGGAGTGGACTTTTGAGTTAATCCAGGAGTATGACCGAGCCATCGGCGCACTGGCAGAAGAGTTCGGATTAGACACTTATCCCAATCAGATTGAAGTCATCTGCTCAGAGCAAATGATGGATGCCTATTCTTCAGTTGGTATGCCAGTGGGCTACAACCACTGGTCTTTTGGCAAGCAATTTATCAGCGTTGAAAATAATTACCAGCGCGGATTAATGGGCTTAGCCTATGAAATAGTCATCAATTCAAATCCCTGCATTGCCTATCTCATGGAAGAAAATACCATGACGATGCAGGCTTTGGTGATTGCCCACGCCTCCTACGGGCACAACTCTTTCTTTAAAGGAAATTACCTTTTTCGCTCCTGGACAGATGCCAGCAGCATAATCGACTACCTGATCTTTGCCAAAAATTATATTTCCCGCTGCGAAGAGCGCTACGGACTGGATGAGGTAGAGGCCATTCTCGATTCCTGTCACGCCCTGATGAATTACGGGGTAGACAGGTACAAGCGCCCCTATCCAATTTCAGCCATTGAAGAAGAGCGTCAGCAGCAGGAGCGGGAAGAGTACCGCCAGAGACAGCTGAATGATTTATGGAGAACCATACCAAAACTCGGCGATGGCATCGAAGAAGCCAAGGAAAAGCGTTTCCCCGAAGAGCCACAGGAAAATATCCTGTATTTTATTGAAAAAAATGCCCCTCTACTGGAAAACTGGCAACGTGAGCTGGTGCGTATCGTACGCAAACTGGCCCAATATTTTTATCCACAACGGCAAACCCAGGTAATGAATGAGGGCTGGGCTACCTTCTGGCACTACACCCTTCTGACCGAGCTGTATAAACGCAGGCGGGTTACTGAAGGCTTTATGATGGAGTTCCTGCAAAGCCACACCAATGTAATCTACCAGCCATCTTTTGACAGTCCCCATTACAGCGGCATCAATCCCTACACACTGGGCTTCAGTATTTTCAGTGATCTACGACGTATCTGTGAAAAACCTACGGAAGAGGATCGCCATTGGTTCCCAGACATTGCTGGCAGTAACTGGCGTGAAACACTTCAGTTCGCCATGCGCGACTTCAAGGATGAGAGTTTTATTTTGCAATTCCTGTCTCCCAAGGTGATGCGAGACATGAAACTGTTTTGCATTAGCGACAACGATAAAGAGAACGATATTATTGTCAGTGCTATCCACGATGAGAGTGGTTATCGCCAGTTGAGAGAAAACCTGGCGGGTCAATACAATTTGGGCAACCGGGAACCGAATATCCAAGTCTATTCAGTAGACACCCGTGGCGACCGCTCGCTGACCTTGCACCATACACAACATCGCCGCCGGCCACTTGGCAAAGACACAGCAGAAGTTCTCAAGCATCTCCACCGGCTATGGGGCTTCGATGTTCACCTGAACAGCTTGAACGGGGACCAAATTACGGCGAGCTGCCACTGCCCTGAACAGGGCCGAGATCGCCCTGAGGGAGAAGAGGAATCTATGTTGATACCGAAACCCATCTAGGTTTCAGCGCGGGGGCTGTTGAAATACCAGCCCCACACAGAAGGGGGAATTAATGCTTAATAGCGCGATACGCTACTTAGGCATCTGCTTCCAGCAAAAGCTTGGCCTTTGCAGAAAGTTCACCGTGTTCAGAACGATGTGTCAGCAAGGCATCGGCTCCCGCATCCAACCAACGGGCCTTCTCACCATCATCATCAGAGGGCACCACCAGAATACTCAGGTTTGAATATTCACTGCGGGACCTAAGGTAGTCCAGTACCTGAAATCCACTCTCTCCTAAGAGCCCGGTATCAACCACCAGCAAAGCCGGCTTGGCACTCGCCATCAGGATACCGGCAGAGAAACTATCGCCAGCCACTTCAACATCGCAACCCATTTGCTGGAGCGCCTGACGCCCGCCAGAAGTCAGCTCAGGATCAGTCGTCAGCAGAAGCACTTTGCGACTGGGAACCGCCAGATCGTTTGGAACTGGCATTGAGTTATCACGCAGGAAACCTACGAAATCCTCAACGCAGATACGGTGATCACCACGCCCTGGAAGTTTGTATGCCTTGAGTTGCCCACGCTCAATCCAGCGAATCACCGTTCGGAAGTTAACACCGCAGTACCTGGCTGCTTCCCCGGTGGTTAGCACATGTAATTCGCTCATCTTTATTCTCCCCAACAACTGCGATTAAAAGAAGAACAGTCCAACTTCCCGAAAGTATCCTCTGCCCCACAGAGTTACACGTGAAATTATCCTGCCCAGCTGAACCGCCCCTATAAATTATGCTGTTTAATGCTGCAAACCCAGCTCGAAATTCGGTCCATGTAATTTATTAACGAACAGCAGAACAACCCCCTCAAAAAATACTAATAGATATAGTTGACAGGTATGACAGGTTTCTTAAAATGGCGCTAGATTCGTGACTCGGAACTTGTCACGCGATCCTTCCCAGTGGCGCGGCTGTTAGGTCACAGGCCCCCACAGTTGGCATTGAAATGTTTGCTAAGCGAATACCCTAAGACCATGGGCCCCCTTGTATTTTCGGGGCCTTTTTTTTATCTTGCCGGGACTTCTTATTTTCCTACCTCTGACTCCTGTCCAATAGCCAAACTTAAAGACAGTGCCGGAAAAATGGACTTATGGCAGTAAAATCACCTACCGAATCGCCGGTCTCTCCAGACTTGGAGCAAATCTCTTGAAGATCTACCTTGTCGGCGGCGCGGTCCGCGACAAACTTTTGAATCGCCCAGTCACCGAGCGCGACTGGGTAGTGGTTGGGGCAAGTGCAGGTAGCATGCAGGACCTGGGATATAGCCCCGTAGGCAAGGATTTCCCCGTGTTCCTCCACCCGGAAACCGGTGAAGAGTATGCCCTAGCCCGCACTGAAAGAAAGAGCGGCCACGGCTATGGCGGCTTTACCGTTAATGTCGATGCCGACATCACCCTGGAAGAAGACCTTCTGCGGCGAGACCTCACCATTAATGCCATTGCAGAAGACAATGACGGCAAGCTGATTGACCCCTATGGTGGGCAGAGAGATCTGGAGTCGCGACTTTTACGCCATGTTTCCCCCGCTTTTGCAGAGGATCCCTTAAGAGTACTCCGAGTGGCCCGCTTTGCCGCCCGCTACCACCATCTGGGCTTTACTGTTGCCCCTGAAACCAAGGCGCTTATGCACAAGATGGTGGAAGCCGGTGAGCTGGAATACCTTGTGGCCGAGAGAGTCTGGAAAGAGGTAAGCCGGGCGCTTACCGAGCCAGACCCCGATATTTTTATTCGGGTACTGCGAGACTGCGGTGCCCTCTCAGTACTTTTACCAGAGTTAGAGAATTTGTTTGGTGTTCCCCAGCCGCCCAAACACCACCCCGAAGTGGACACTGGAGAACACGTACTACTAGCCTTGCGCGCCGCGCCAGCGGAGCTCCCCTTGCGCTTTGCGGTACTGTTACATGACCTCGGCAAAGGGCTGACTCCCGAGGAGATTCTTCCCAGCCACCACGGCCACGAGGCCGCCGGCGTGCCCCTGGTAAAGGCCGTCTGTGAGCGCTGGCGTACCCCAAAAGACCTGACTGCACTAGCTCTCGGGGTCTGTGAATATCACCTGCATTGCCACAGGGCCTTCGAATTGCGCCCACAGACCATTATGAAAATGATCCGCAGTCTGGATGCCTTGCGACGTCCCGAGCGATTTGAAAACTTTCTTCGCGCCTGTGAGGCAGATGCCCGGGGTCGTGAGGGGCTGGAGAATCGAGATTATCCACAGGTGGACTTTTTACGCGCCGCTCGAGATGGGGCAGCGGCAGTAACTGCCGAGGAGTTGATTAAACAGGGCTACCAAGGTGCGAAACTCGGGCAAGCACTGGACCGGGAGCGCATCAAGGCAATCGCTAAAGCAAAGGATGACTACATTGCGTAATGTGTTGATTACCGGTGCCGCCGCACGCCTGGGTCGTGCTATTGCTGAAGAGCTACATAGAGATCACAGTGTTGTTATTCACTATCGCAATTCGGCTGATGCTGCCAAGGCCCTGGCAAACGAGCTGAACCAACTTCGCCCCAACTCTGCCATAGCGTTGCACAGTGAATTGAATAGCGCCGAAGCCTGTTCCAATCTGGCCCAGCGCGCACAAGAGGCCTGGGGCGGTATTGATGTTCTGGTCAACAATGCCTCAGCATTTCACCCCACACCTGTGGGAAAGGCGACCGAGGAGGACTGGGATCGGCTGGTAGGCAGCAACCTCAAAGCCCCCTTCTTTCTCACTCAGGCGCTGAAAGAAACACTCGGCCAACAACAGGGCTGCGTTGTTAATATGGCGGATATCCACGCAGAGCGCCCGATGCCCGAGCACACTATTTACTGCGCCGCCAAAGCCGGGCTGGTAATGCTGACAAAAAGCCTCGCTCTGGAGCTATCGCCCCAGATTCGGGTCAATGCAGTCGCCCCCGGTGCCATTCTTTGGCCGGAGCAAGAGGCAACTAACGAAGCCAAGAAAGCACAAATTACCCAGCGCATTCCTTTGGCCCGAACCGGTGACCCCAGCGATATCGCCAAGACCGTGCGCTTCCTTGTCTGTGATGCCCCCTATATCAACGGTCAGGTTATTGCCGTTGACGGCGGCCGCAACCTTAATATCTAGAGCAGTCCAACCAATAGTCCAACAACGGGGCTTCACTTCAATTTCACCGGCACTCTGTCAGAATGTTTTGTAACTTCCTCTGCCACAAGAGATTTGCCGGTGCGCTCACTGAAGATATTGTTGATTGAAGATAACCCCACTATCGCCCGCCAGCTTGCCGAATTCCTACATGCTGAGGGCTGGCAGATAGATTATGCCCACCGGGGTCGCCAGGGCTTACAGCTGGCCTTGGAACAAATCTTCGACCTGATCATTCTCGACCTGGGCCTGCCGGATATGGATGGCTTGGATGTTTGCGAAAAGATCAAGGCACAAGCGCCAGTTAACATGCCAATTCTGATGTTAACTGCCCGAGATGCTCTCGCAGATAAAGAACGCGGATTTGGTATCGGTGCCGATGACTACTTATGTAAGCCCTTCGAACCAAGGGAACTGATACTGAGATGCCGCGCCCTGGCACGTAGACACCAGCTGCATACCAGTGAAGAAATTAAGGTCGGTGATTTACAGATAAACCAGCGCCAGCAAACGGCCTACCGGGATAAACAACCTCTGCCCCTGACAACTATCGGTTTTCGCATTCTCACTATGCTCGCCCAGGCGTCGCCAGCACCAGTAAGCCGCTCGGCAATAATCCACCATATTTGGGGTGATGAACCCCCAGAAACAGACGCCTTAAAATCCCATATTTATAGTCTTCGCCAAACACTGGATAAGCCTTTCCAGGCCCCTATGTTGAAAACCATCACCAATCTCGGTTATCAGTTGGAAACTCCCAATGCGCGAAACCAGTAATTTACAGAGGAAGGTCTTCGCTATTTTTGGCAGTTTTACCCTGCTGCTATGCTTGGTGTTTTTTGCCATTTGTATGATGGTGGCCTATGTAGTTGAAGATCATTTACTCGATAACTTATTGGCCGGAGAAGTCCGCTACCTCGAACAGCAGGCAAGACTGACTAATACGACCCCAGAGCCACGCCTACCCTATTTAACGCTATACACTGAAAGCAAAATAATTCCGGCCGAACTGCGCACTGCCCTACCAAGCTATGCAGAAAAGGCTGAGTGGTTTAGTGATACTGAACATCACTTCCATTTACGCAGAGTACATTTTCCGGACAACCATTCCGCCGTTCTCGTAGCTGAAGTCAGTGAATTGCTCACTGTTACGCGACAATCTTCAAAACTTCTTTGGCTCTTTGCCAGCGCCTGTATCTTGACCCTACTCTTAGCCCTCTATTGTGCTTTTCGTATTTCCCGTAAAACCATCGCTCCTGTAGTAACCCTTGCTAAAGCAGTTCAGCAGCAGAGAAACTGCGATTCTCAAATTTCCCTGCCCTATAACAATGAACAAGATGAAATCGGTTATCTCGCAAGTACGTTGCAAGATACACTTAACCAGCTCAAGCTAACATTGCGCAGGGAAACTGAGTTTACCCGGGATACAAGCCATGAGTTGCGCACCGGGCTAACCATTCTGAAAAGCACACTGGCTCTCAGTCAAAATCGGGAAATGACTTTAGCTGAGAAAAATGAGCTATTAGAAACTGTTACCGGTATGGAAAAAACCGTTAAGACACTATTAGCCCTCGCCCGCTCTGAGTCTCTACAGTCGGAAGATATCCCATTGTGCGCTTTACTAGAGGAACGTCTTTTAGCTCAACACCAGTTAATTGTACAAAAGCATTTTAATGTTGATTTAAAGTTAGGGCACAAAGTCAGAGTCCTGGCCAATCGACACCTGCTAAGTCTGCTCTTCGACAACTTGATCAGCAATGCATTACAGCACGCTACCAGCCCTGAATTGGTTATTACCTATAAGGGGGACACACTCTTTTTTGAGAACGCCACAGACAACCAATTAGATCTTAAAACCTCCCTCTTACCCGGCCAAAAAAGGGAAGGCAGTGACGGCATTGGTCAAGGCCTTTTCCTGGCCAAGAGAATCTGTGAAGCCTTAAATTGGACCATCTCTATCCAATGTAAAAAAAATATTTATCAGTGCTCTCTATCTTTTACACAGTAGCGTTCTAAGATTCAAATTTTTACCGTATGCGCTCGAGATGCACAGTGAATCAGCATCCATACCTTATAAGATCTCAAGCGCAGCTTTTTCTTTCTTCCTAAATAGCAATTGCAATCTCACCTGAATTTCACCTTCCATCCCTTATTCTCCTACGAACTCACTAGAAGATTTCCCGTCTGCTACTGTAATTTTGGAGATTAATATGTTGAAGAAAATTGTTATTTCCCTGGCTCTGACTTTGTCCGTATTTTTTGGTTTTATTATTTGGGTTAAGGGCCTAATTCCACCCCAAGAGCAGGACTTTTCCACTACGACAGTAAGTGACCTGCCGTATTTACAACAATTACCCAGGGAAAGCCGAGGAAAAATCTTAGCTGTTGTCACCAGTACTGAAACGATGGGAGATAGTGGCAAGGCGACTGGTTATGAATTAACTGAACTGGCACGCCCCTATTACATCTTTTCAGCCAACGGATTTATTGTCGATATTGCCAGTCCCAAAGGCGGCAAACCGCCTGCGGTGATCGATAAAGATGATCTGGGGCCTTTCGACTATGCCTTTCTCAATGACCCGGAGGCACAACAAAAGGTCAACAACAGTATTCCTATCGATCAGGTTTCAGCAGAGGATTACCAGGCCGTATTTTTTGTCGGCGGTAAAGGCACCATGTTCGATTTCCCCGACAATCCCCATATCCAGTCCCTGGTGCGGGAAATCTATAACAGCGGCAAAATTATCGGAGCGGTATGCCACGGGCCAGCAGCCCTTGCCAATGTCACCCTGGATAATGGCAAGCCCTTAATCGCCGATCGGCAGATCAGTGCTTTTACTAACGAAGAGGAGCTTTTTCTTATCCCTGACGCCGAGCAACGATTTCCATTCCTGCTTGAGGATCGCTTACGTGAGCAAGGCGCGTTTTTTCAGGCTGGGCCCACTTACCTGGAACAAGTCAGCGTGGATGGCCAGCTTATTACCGGGCAAAACCCCTGGTCCACCTGGCTGGCGGCTGAGAGTATGGTAAGCGCGATGGGGTATACCCCTGTTCCTCGCCAAATCACTCCGGCGGAGCAGACCGTCAAATTACTACTCACTTATGAGCAGCGCGGCTTTACCGAGGCCACAGAGAAATTACATAAGCTTCAGGAGAAAGGGGAAATAGACCAGCGCCTACTGGCCATGCATGGCGTTGTCTCTGTTATGCGCTGGGAGCCGGGCAGGGCCCTGGACATAATCAGACTGCTGTCCAAGAGCCAGGATTGATAGAGCCCCTCAAAAAGCCAGCTAGCCAGCCTGCTCTAGGGGCTGGCCATTTTCATCCACAAATAATACATCGCGAATACTGAGTTTTTGTCCCTGGGCATTCTGCACAGCAACTTCGGAGATAGGCTCACCACTGTTTTTATCGACTAGGTGCATCCCATCTTTATTGCCGTTCCAGCGCAGATTCCATTGGCGCAGGGCGATTACCACCGTAAACAGGTCCCGGCCTTTTTCCGTTAAGCGGTACTCATAGCGAGTGCCGTGTTCACCCGCATCAAAGCGCACCAGCACTTCGTTTTCCACCAAACGGGATAACCGATCCACAAGGATATTTTTGGCGATTCCCAGGTTTCTTTGGAAATCCACAAAACGGCGGGTACCAAGCATCGCCTGCTTAATTATCAGCAGGGACCACCAGTCCCCCACCTCATTCAGGGCGCAAGCCAGGGAGCAATCAAGATCATCAAAGCGTTTACGTGACATACCCCTAGTATACCGGCAAAAGAGTTGCAATACGAAACCAGATATTGAACTCAACCTTAAAATAAGGTCTTATAACGCAACCGTTTTAATTGTGACCTAGTGGGACCAGTGAGTCCCAGTGTTGAATCGAGCAATTCAGGAGAAAAATATGAGTGGTTCCCTGGACAACCTACTGCGTCCTTTCGAGCATAAATCCCTACAGCTGCGCAACCGGGTCGCAATGGCCCCCATGACCCGCACCATGTCACCGGGCTATTCAGCCAATGACCAAGTGGCCGGCTATTACCGCCGCCGAGCTGAAGGTGAAGTGGGACTAATTATTACCGAAGGCACCTTCGTTAATCATAAAGCCGCAAACGGCTACGAGAATGTTCCGGCAATCTACGGTGAGGCCGCTCTCGCCGGCTGGAAAAAAGTGGTAGACGAAGTACACGCTGCCGGTGGCCAGATTATCCCGCAGTTATGGCACGTAGGCTCCGTGCGCAAAGAGGGCATAGGCCCGGATAAATCAGTGCCCGGCTACTCCCCCTCAGG
This sequence comes from Microbulbifer sp. A4B17, assembly GCF_003076275.1. Lineage (NCBI taxonomy): Bacteria > Pseudomonadati > Pseudomonadota > Gammaproteobacteria > Cellvibrionales > Microbulbiferaceae > Microbulbifer > Microbulbifer sp. A4B17. The sequence goes on along the minus strand of NZ_CP029064.1, from coordinate 506,234 downwards.
CCTGTTCAAACCCGGCAAGCCCAATGGCCAGGCGATGAGCAAAGAGGACATCCAGGAAGTTGTACAAGCTTTTGCAGACGCGGCGAAAGCAGCCAAGGAAATTGGATTTGACGGCGTAGAGATTCACGGCGCCCACGGCTATCTGATCGACCAGTTTTTCTGGGAAGGTACCAACCAACGTGATGACGAGTACGGTGGCTCCATCGAAAATCGCACCCGCTTTGCAGTGGAAATTATCAAAGCGGTACGTGAAGCCGTAGACGAAGATTTCGCCATAGTGCTGCGCTACTCCCAATGGAAGCAGCAGGATTACGAAGCCAAGTTGGCGCAAAACCCGGAAGAACTGAAACGCTTCCTGACACCGCTGGTTGAAGCCGGTGTTGATATTTTCCACGCCTCTACAAGACGCTTCTGGGTGCCAGAATTTGAGGGTTCTGATCTCAACCTGGCAGGCTGGACCAAGGAATTGACTGGAAAACCGGTAATTTCTGTCGGCAGTGTCGGCCTTGACGATGATTTTATCGGCGGCAATAACCAGGGCATGGGCGGTACTGCCAATCCTACCGATTTAGGCGAACTGACCCGCCGTATGGACAACCAGGAGTTCGACCTGATTGCCGTTGGCCGCGCGCTATTACAAGACCCACACTGGTTCGCCAAGGTGCGTGAAGATCGCCCGGAGGAAATCACTCCGTTCACCAAAGAAGCGCTAATGAGCCTAAGTTAATTATTCCTAAAAAAAAAGCAGCCTCAAAGGGCTGCTTTTTTATCTGCATTTTTTAAAAAATTATTGGAATCACGGCCAAATAAATTCTACCGGCCACAATTTTTGTGAAGCCTGGTCGTACTCATTCCACAGCTGACGGTAAGTCTTCTGCTCGACCGGATGCAATATTTCCGGTGCAATCTCTGCCAGAGGCTGTAAAACAAAGGCATTTTTTACAATCTCACCTCTAGGCAATTTTACCCCGTCGACAGTTCCTGTCAGGTGATCATAGGTGAGAATATCAATATCCAGAGTTCGTGCACTGAACTTGGGACCGGAACGCAGGCGGCCGTTGGCATCTTCAATACCGCGCAGACACAGGGCCAGCTGCCCTACCGGCAGGTCAGTTTGCAGCCCCACCACCAGGTTGTAAAAGTTATCGCCCTGAAAACCTACCGCTTCACTTTCGAAGACCCGGGACACCTGTAATTCGCCAAACCGCCCGGCCAGGGCATTCAGCGCTGCGCGGATATATTGCGCACGATTGATATTACTGCCGAGGCTGAGATACACCTGAGCCACGTTTACACTCCCGCAGACATCGCTGCTGCACCTTTTGCCGGCCTCTCGCCGCGCTCAATAATGACACCCACATCCCTGGACCCTCTGACCGCACCCGGCTTGGACAACCGCAGTCGCAGCCAGCTTACAGAAAATTCTTCCCTGACAATTGCCGCAGCCTGCTCTGCCATGGTCTCCACCAACAGAAACTCACTGCTTTCAATAAAAGCGATCAAGCGCTTGGCCACCGCTTTATAGTTAAGTGTGTACTCAATATTGTCTGTGCGCGCCGCCTCACTAATATCGAAGGCCATCTCCAAATCGAGACTGACCATCTGGCGCACTTCCCGCTCCCAATCGTAAATACCAATAATGGTATTCACCTTTAAATCCCGTATATAAACAATATCCATTTATCGGCTCTTTTCTTTTTAATGCCAGGCTATCCCTGGGATTTTTAAAGTTCGGTCTTGGGCAATTCTGTCATAGGCCAGCGCGGACGCACATCTACCGCAAGGCTCGTCTGCTCCCCTGCTTTTAAACGTAAACTACCGGCGTAGGCGATCATGGCGCCGTTATCAGTGCAGAATTCATGGCGCGGATAGTAGACGCTGGCCTTATCCTTTCGCAGGCTCGTTTCCAAACGCTCACGCAATAATTTATTTGCGGAAACTCCACCGGCAATCACCAGGGTTTTATAGCCAGAAGCCTTAATAGCGCGACGACATTTAATCACCAGGGTGTCCACTACCGCCTCCTGGAAAGCCGCGGCAATATCTGCGCAAGTCTGCTCGTCCGGCAAACCATCCTCAAGGGCGTGTTTACGCACCGTCGTCAGGGTGAAGGTTTTAAGGCCTGAAAAACTGAAATCCAACCCCGGTCGATCAGTCATAGGACGCGGGAAAGTAAAACGTTTGGGGTCTCCTTTTTCCGCCAGGGCAGCCAAACGCGGGCCACCGGGATAATCCAGGTCGAGCATTTTGGCGGCCTTATCAAAGGCCTCGCCGGCAGCGTCATCCAGGGATTCACCCATCAATTCGTAATCGCCGAGCCCCCGCACCTCCACCAGCTGGGTGTGTCCGCCGGAAACCAGCAGGGCCACAAAAGGAAAGGCGGGCGGATTATCCTCCAGCATTGGGGCCAGCAGGTGGCCTTCCATATGGTGCACCGCCACCGCCGGGATATCCCAGCCATAGGCCAGTGCACGGGCCGCGCAGGCCCCGACCATCAGCGCTCCCACCAGACCGGGGCCCGCGGTATAGGCGATGCCATTGAGGTCTGAAGGGCTGGTCTCGGCCTTCTTCATTACCTGTCGAATCAGCGGCAAGAGTTTGCGCACATGATCGCGGCTCGCCAGCTCGGGGACTACACCGCCATAATCGGCATGCAGGTCCACTTGACTGAACAGGGCATGGCTGAGCAAACCGGACTCAGAATCGTAAATAGCGACGCCAGTTTCATCGCAGGAAGTTTCTATACCAAGGACGCGCACTTGATCTCATTCTCGTGACTACTTCGAGGGGCGGTTATCATACTGGAAAATGGGGTTGCGATCCCGTATAGGAGTGTTTAGAATTTGCGCCCTCGCTGTGAACCGGCCACCGGATGCAACTGCGAGAGCATTGCCGGAATGGCCGAGAGAAACGAATTTTAACAGGTATCCTAATGCCCTCTGTACGAATCAAAGACAACGAACCTTTCGATATCGCCCTGCGCCGTTTCAAGCGCTCCTGTGAAAAAGCAGGCGTACTGTCTGAAGTACGTCGTCGCGAGTTCTACGAGAAGCCCACCGCTGTTCGTAAGCGCAAAGCTGCTGCCGCTGTAAAGCGTCACGCTAAAAAGCTTCAGCGCGAAAACCGCAAGTTCCAGCGTCTCTACTAAGAGCCGCAGGCTGCATAAGCCTGTCGCAGCGAGGCGGCCGGACGGGCTTAGCCCGTAGCGGAGCTATAAAGAACGGCGTGCGAGCCATACTCGCGCGCCGTTTTTCGTTTGGGCTAACGCATTTCCCCCGCCCAGCAGACAAGCTATCCTAAGCCCCTGATCCAAAATTCATTGCCAACAATCCCGGAACACTCATTATGAGCACTCTCAAGGAAACCCTGACCCAAGCCACTAAAGACGCAATGAAAGCGCGAGACAAAGAGCGCCTGGCCACCCTGCGCCTGATCAACGCCGAGATAAAACGCGTTGAAGTCGACGAGCGCATCGACCTGGATGACGCCCGCATCCTCGCCCTGCTGGACAAAATGACCAAGCAGCGCCGCGACTCCATTACCCAGTACGAGAAAGCTGGCCGGGCTGAACTGGCAGCAGTAGAGCAGGCTGAAATTGAAGTTATCCAGGAATTCCTGCCGAAGCAGCTGAGCGAAGCAGAGATCACCGATATCGTTGCCTCCGCCGTCAAAGACACCGGTGCCAACAGCATGGCGGATATGGGCAAAGTCATCGCCCAGGTTAAACCCCAGGTGCAAGGCCGTGCAGATATGGGCGCGGTGAGCAAACTGGTGAAGGCCCAACTGGCCTAAGCTGAGCGAATCCCCATGGCCGGCAAGATACCCCAGCACTTTATTGACGATCTGCTCGCAAGGGCAGATATCGTCGAGCTGGTGGACAGCCGGGTCAAGCTCCGTAAAACAGGCAAAAACTACTCTGCCTGCTGCCCCTTCCACGACGAGAAAACCCCATCGTTTACCGTGAGTGCGGACAAGCAGTTTTATTACTGCTTCGGCTGCGGCGCCAATGGCAATGCCATCGGCTTCCTCATGGAGTACGATCGTCTGCCGTTCCCAGAAGCGGTGGAAAAACTCGCGGCCACCCGTGGACTGGAAGTTCCCAGGGAACAACTGGCACCGGGGCAAGAAAAGCGCCAGCGGGAGAGTCAATCTCTCTACCAGCTCACAGAGAAAGCCGCCGACTACTACCGTGAACAACTGCGTAACCACCCCGCCGCAGGCAATGCGGTGGCCTACTTGCGCAATCGCGGCCTCTCCGGTGAGATTGCCCGGGACTTTGGTATCGGCCTTGCGCCCCCGGGCTGGGACAACCTGCTCAATGCATTAGCCGATACCCCCGAGAAAGCGGATCAACTGGAACTGGCAGGCCTGGCCATTCGCCGCCAGGACAGTGATGGCAACACCAAGCCCAACGCGCGCCATCACTACGACCGCTTCCGCAACCGTATTATTTTCCCGATCCGCGACCAGCGCGGGCGCGCCATCGCCTTTGGCGGGCGGGTACTGGGCGACGACAAACCCAAGTACCTGAACTCCCCGGAAACCCCGATTTTCCACAAGAGCCGCGAACTCTACGGCCTGTGGGAAGCACGCCAGACCAACCGCAATTTAGAACGCCTAATTGTGGTTGAAGGCTATATGGATGTGGTGGCCCTGGCCCAGTTCGATATCCGCTGCGCCGTCGCCACCCTGGGCACCGCTTGTGGCGAAGACCATATCCAACTCGCCTTCCGCCATACCTCGGAACTACTGTTTTGCTTTGACGGCGACCGCGCCGGCCGCGCCGCCGCCCGCCGCGCTCTGGAGTCGGCCCTGCCGCAGATGCAGGACGGACGCAGCCTGCGCTTCCTGCTACTGCCGGAAGGCGAGGACCCGGACACCCTGGTACGCCAACTGGGCGGTGAACGTTTCCAGCAGCTAATTAAGGAGCAATCCCTACCGCTGGAAGATTTTCTCTTCGACCTGCTGAGCGAAGATATCAACCTGCAGACCATGGACGGCCGCGCGCGCCTGTCCAAACTCGCCGCCCCCCTACTGGACCTGCTGCCCGATGGCGTCTACCGCCAGCTGATGTTCCAACAACTGGCCTCACGCACCGGGCTCGACAAGGAAACCCTGCAAGAGGTTATCCGCACAGAAAAAGCTCGCGCGCCGCAACAGCCCCACCCGCAACCTACAGCTGCACCGGGAGAGCCAAACCAAGCACCCTCCCTTCACGAAGAGCTGGAGCACCGCACACCGCCGGAACCCTGGCAGCGCGACAGCAACTTCAGCGAAAGTGCAGGACCGAGTTACAACAGTCCGCGCCGCCAGAGCCAATATCTCCTGCCGCCAGAGCGCATGCTGATCGCCCTGCTATTGCACCACCCGGAGCTGGCGGCACAAATCGAAAATCCACAGCAATTCCCCATCGACGGCAATGCAGACCTGGCATTGTTTATCCAGCTGGTAGAGCTGTACAAAAGCCGACCCCAATTAAATTTCTATCAATTGATCGGCCACTGGCGTGCACACCACAGCGCAGAATCTTGCGATACCCTGGCCAAGCTCGCTATTTCTCCACTGGTATCGGTCGCGCGGCAACTCGCCCAGGATGACAGCAACCTGGAATACGATCCGCACACCGAATTTAACGACTGTCTGCTGCGCCTGAAACAAGCTGCAGACAAACAGCGCAACCGCGATTTACTCGATCAACTCAAGAACAGCGCCCAGTTGAGCCCCGAAGAACAACTGGCTCTATTAGCCAATTGGCGAAAAAAGCAGAATTAATAAGCGCCAACCCCTTGAAAACTGCGGGCTCAGCACTATATTCACTCACCCCCGCCGGGCGGGATCGGGAACCCCAGCACCCTAAACATCGCACCTACGCCGTTACTTGACAGCTAGAGTGGTTATTGCTAGTGCAAATACGCTATAATCCCGCGTCTTTGTCCCGTATTTTCATTCCCAGAATTCAGGGTTGTGCATGACCGACAAAACCCAGCAACAGTCCCGCATTAAGGAACTGATCGCCCGCGGTAAAGAGCAGGGCTATCTGACCTATGCCGAGGTAAATGACCACCTACCGGAAGATATTTCCGATCCCGATCAGGTGGAAGACATTATTGGCATGATCAATGACATGGGCATCAAGGTGTTTGAAACCGCACCGGATGCCGAAGAGTTGTTGATGGCTGAAGGCGACAGCTCCGCTGATGAAATCGCCGCAGCCGAAGCTGCCGCTGCCCTGGCAGCCGTAGAGTCCGACGTAGGCCGAACCACCGATCCAGTACGCATGTATATGCGCGAAATGGGCACCGTAGAGCTGCTCACGCGCGAAGGCGAGATCGCCATTGCCAAGCGTATCGAAGAGGGCCTGCGCGAACTGATGGCCGCCCTGGCCTACTGGCCGGGTGCAGTGCAGCAGATCATCGATGAGTACGCTCTAATCGAGAAAGAAGAGCGCCGCATCCCCGATATTATCTCCGGTTGGCTCGACCCCGCCGACGAGGTTCCGCCCGGAGCCCAGGCCGGCCAAGCCGCCGCCGCTGCCAGCGCGCCGGAGTCATCAGAGTCCGATGACGACGCTGAAAGCGACGATAACGAAGACGACGACAGCAGCGACGAGGAAGAGGAAGCTACCGGCGGTATCGACCCCGAAGAGCTCGCCGAGCGCATGAACGCGCTGATCGCCGCACAAAAAGCTGCCGACGAAGCCATCGCCGCCCACGGTCGCGATTCCAAAGAAGCTGGCCAGGCCCTAGAAGCCGTTGGCGATGTATTCCGCTTCTTTAAACTGGCTCCCCGTCAGTTCGACCCGCTGTACGGCGAAGTTCGCTACGTACTCGATAGCGTGCGCGAGCAAGAGCGCGTGGTTATGGCCATGTGTATCAAACGCGCCCGCATGCCGCGCAAGACCTTTATCAAGGAATTCCCCGGCAACGAGACCAATGATGATTGGATTCCCGCAATCATCAAGAAAAAGCGCGATTACTCCGATGCCCTGCGCCACGTCGTAGACGAAGTTGTTCGCGCCCAGCGCAAACTGGCTCAGTTCCAGGAGCGCGCTAAGCTGGACGTAGGCCAGATCAAAGAGATCAACCGCCGCATGTCCATTGGTGAGGCCCGTTCACGCCGCGCCAAGAAAGAGATGGTCGAAGCCAACCTGCGTCTGGTTATCTCTATCGCCAAGAAGTACACCAACCGCGGCCTGCAATTCCTGGACCTGATCCAGGAGGGCAATATCGGCTTGATGAAGGCTGTGGATAAGTTCGAATACCGCCGCGGTTACAAGTTCTCCACTTATGCCACCTGGTGGATTCGCCAGGCCATTACCCGTTCTATTGCGGACCAGGCCCGTACCATCCGTATCCCGGTACATATGATTGAGACTATTAATAAGCTCAACCGTATCAGCCGCCAGATGCTGCAGGAAATGGGTCGCGAGCCCACTCCAGAAGAACTGGGCGAGCGCATGGAAATGCCGGAAGACAAGGTGCGCAAAGTCCTCAAGATCGCCAAAGAGCCGATCTCCATGGAGACGCCTATCGGCGACGACGAAGACTCCCACCTGGGTGACTTTATCGAGGACCAAAACCAATCCTCGCCGGTGGATACCGCCACACAAACTGGCCTGCACGACGCTACCCGCTCTGTGCTCTCCGGCCTCACCGCCCGTGAAGCCAAGGTACTGCGTATGCGTTTCGGTATTGATATGAATACCGACCACACACTGGAAGAGGTGGGCAAACAGTTTGACGTAACCCGCGAGCGTATCCGTCAGATCGAAGCGAAAGCACTACGCAAACTGCGACACCCCTCCAGGTCGGAGCATTTACGCAGCTTCCTCGACGAGTAAGCGCTAGACTAAAGCCCGGTTCAACCGGGCTTTTTTTTGTGACATAAAGATGACCTTCCCCCGCAGGCTTTGGGAAAGCAGGAGAAAAGCATGCAAGATGAAATGGCAAATAAGCAGGAAAAATCTGAAGAGCTTGCCAACAAGCCCGGCAAGAAAGGGGTTGCTCGCCTACTGGCTGCCACTAGCTACTCCAGCCAGGGGCTCGTCGCTGCATGGCGCAATGAGGAGGCTTTCCGCCAGGAAGTCATTGGTATATGCCTGCTAGTCCCATTCGCACTCTGGGCCGGGGAGACACCTACTGAGCGCGCCATATTGATAGCAGCCGTGATGTTTGTCCTCCCGATCGAACTTATCAACAGTGCTATTGAGGCGACCGTGGACCGTATCGGCCCCGAGAAACACCCACTGGCCAAGATCGCCAAAGATACAGGTTCCGCCGCCGTTGCCGTCGCCCTCTTCGCTGCATTCCTGGTTTGGTGCTGTATCCTTATCCCCAAGCTGCCGATTTAAATACTTTAGTATGAGATTTTGGTCTCCATTTCGCATAAGCAAGACATTTGTACCAATTACAACCTCTAATTAATACTATCGAACCAATTAAGGTGTTTGGCAACCTTCGCAAGGTGGGCGTCTATTCCATAAAGGTCAGTTGTTGGCGAAAGCTTGAGCAACAGGGAAAGAAGATTTCTAGAATTTGCCCATATCGGCTTTGAGTGCTAACAAAGGCATTGATTTGCAAGGGAAAATCTTGTACTTTTCCCAACCGCTTGCAACGATCCTCGCAAGCAATGTGTGGGCCCTTAGCTCAGTTGGTTAGAGCATCCGACTCATAATCGGCAGGTCCTGGGTTCGAGTCCCGGAGGGCCCACCATTTTTCATCAACTAAATGTTGATTAGCCTTACTAATCTTCTCAAGTTAACTTAACTCCCGATTTTAACCAACGATTGACCTGTCGTTTATTCCCTCTCTGGTATTATCAATTTATCAACCTCTTCGCTTTGGCAAATGATATAGATTGTAATTTCCCTCACTTTACTCGTTAAAATGGTAGAAGGATAATGTAGATCTTCAGCCTTAAACGAAAGTATACAAACTACTTTCCTGCAGCCAACAGACAAAGGAATTAACTTTGAAGGAACAAAAAATTAGGGACGGCAATGTAAAGACTTTTTTTGCCAAAATTGACGCTTTAGAAAGAATTTACGACAGTGAAAAAGACTTATCATTGTTCTTATGGCGAGCTTCACGTACTGATCAACCCTGTGAAAACCCCCTCTACCCAGACTTTACTCGCAGAGAAATAAGGAGTGGGGAATTCAGACCCGCCGATGTTACGGTAGAAAATCAAAATGGCGTAGACTTTATTATTCCTAAAGTTTATCAAAAAAACTCCTCAAGTATGTGGAAAGCCCAGGGTACATCTTTATTTAATAAACCAAACACATTCAAAGGGAAAAAATGGGAATATATTGAGATCCCAAAAGGCACAAAAATTCCATTAGGCATCCTTATCATTCAAGATGACTACAATGGCGCATTTGATGCTATTCATTATTCCATAGTTCCAGACCGCCCAATGTCAGTACAAAACTTTAAACTGTTGCTCAACCAATTAATGATTAACATTGAAAAACAGAGAAGTAAAATTAAAAATGCCAGTTATCGATAATGAAACTCTACTTGCTTCCTTACAGGCAGTCTTTAAAACTGTAAACCATTATAAAGCGCTACTTGATTCTGAAACGCTGAGGGACCCGGAGAACGTTTCAGAGTTGCTATTTTTCTACAACGAAGCTTTAGAAGCGTTAAAGGGTGTATATGAAGAAGAGGTAAGTAAAGGGGAGGACCTCCCTCCACTTCAAGCAATTATCAACCCCACCAAAAAAACCTATTAATACTTACCTTCCAAGTGGGTAATATACTGAAGGCCTAGTGATAGCTTTCATTATATCACCCCATCTTTTATTTAAGAGCATTCTTAAGTTTAACGAAACTCAATATACTTTTGAACCATCTGAGAATCAGCCCCAACTTTCTATAAATTTCAAAATTAACACATAGTCATATCTCAATACACATGACTATAATTCTGTAAAATTAATCGTGTTAATATTTTTGAGCAACGATTTCTTCAAATTAGTGTTATCTAGCGAACCCAATTTAGTAGTCAAAGGGCGTATTTTTTTCAATTAAATTTATCACTTTCCATATCTGTCAAGCATACTAAAAATATTTGATCCCTAAAGGGTTAATGAATTAAGAAAAGGAAGGAAAACCATGAAGGCATTGACGCTAAAAACACCAGGCGGACTAGAAAACATTTCGGTTAGCGACATCCCTGCCCCGGGAGCACCCGGCCCAAACCAAATCCGTGTTGCAATTAAAGCCTCCTCCCTCAACTTCCATGATCTTTTGGTTGCTAATGGCAGTATTCCCACAGAAGACGGCCGTATTCTAATGTCTGATGGCGGCGGTATCGTGGATGCAGTTGGTGATGGAGTTACCGATTTTCAGGTTGGCGATTCTGTTGTGTCGTGCTTTTTCCCACAGTGGCCAGCAGGTGCACCTATGGCTTCCGTAGGTAACTTTGCCAATACGCCTGGTGACGGTATCGATGGGATGGCTGCTGAATTTGTTGTGCGCGATCAAAGCGCTTTTACCCTTGCCCCAAAAGGCTGGAGCCACGCTCAGGCGGCAACCATTACTACCGCAGGCCTTACTGCTTGGCGGGCGTTGGTAGTAGACGGCAAGGTAAAGCCTGGCGACACAATATTGACTCTAGGTACTGGCGGAGTATCTATTACGGTAATTCAGATTGCCAAAATACTCGGGGCCAAAGTCATTGTTACTTCTTCTTCCGATGAGAAACTGGAACGCGCTAAAAAATTAGGCGCCGATCATGGCGTCAACTATCGCACCCATACACAGTGGTCAAAAAAGGTTATGGAGCTGACGGAAGGCAAAGGTGCGGACCATATTATTGAGCTCGGTGGCCCCGGTACACTAGAGCAATCGATCCATTCAGTCAGAGTTGGCGGCCATATTTCATTGATTGGTGTTTTAACGGGCCGCTCGGGAGAAGTGCCCACAGCACTGTTGATGGCCAAGCAGGCCCGGTTACAGGGCTTGATCGTTGGAAGCCGTAGGGATCAACGGGAATATGTCACCGCATTGGAAGCCAACCAGATACAGCCAGTGATTGATAAGACTTACCCTATGGAGGAACTGGCTGCGGCATTTGAGTACCAGGCCAGCGGGTCGCACTTTGGCAAGATCTGCGTCGAGTGGTAATGGAGTAGCTCTCAATCTCGCCGCACTCTTAAAGCTAAGACATTTGTGAGAGCGCGGCTTAACGATTCCTACTGAAATATGAGGGGGACACACCAAATTGGCCATAAAAAGCCCGGCGAAAGCTATCATAGCTTGCAAACCCCACCTGCCGAGCTACTTGAACAAGGCTTGCTGATTCACAGGTGATTAAATCCCGCGCCCGGTTTAAACGGAGTTGGTTTAGATAATGTCCGGGGGTGCTATTAAGATGTTGTTTGAACAAGCGAGTTAACTGGCGATCGCTGACAGAAATACGTTCCGCCATATCGGAAACGCTGATTGATTTCTGGTAATTCTCCGACAGCCACTCCAATAGAGGATTGAGCCTCATACTGTCGCTGGATTGCACTTTAAGCAGATCAGAGTACTGTGACTGCCCTCCCCTGCGCTGAAGATAAACGACCAGATCTTTAGCCACGCTGGCCGCAATAGTATTGCCATAATCCTGGCGAATCACTTCCAAGGCCAAGTCGACTCCAGATAGAATTCCCGCTGAAGACCACAGTTTTCCGCTTTCAATAAACAGGGGATCCTGCTCAACCTGATAATTGGTTGCCTGTTCGGCAAGCTGCCGGCAATGCCGCCAGTGAGTGGTAATACGGTGCTTTTGTTCCGGAAATATATCTGTTAGTAAGAATGCACCTGTACAGATACTCAAGACACGCTCTGCTTTGTCTGCGATTGCACGCAGCGCATTCAGCTGTTTAGGGCTTAAGTGCAGCTGCCGCATCCCAATACCACCAGTAATGACCAGGTAATCAATCTCTGTCTCCTGATAAATATCAAAATCCACGGATAGGGCTTGGCCGTACGCAGTTTTAACTGGTGCGTTAGTTAAACCTATCAAACGACTTGTATAGGCTTCACTAACGAAACTATTAGTCTCCATAAAGGCATCCAATGGCCCAAAAAGGTCTAACGCCTGGAATCCATCTGCAACAAAAAAACCTATCTTCTTGGTCATAGCATCTCCTCCACATTGGGAATTGTACTCCAACGGATATGTCTGCTAGGACACATTTACGACATAAAACGACATTAGTGCTTCACCTGAACTAGTTCAACATAGAACTACCTCCATGAAAGTGAACCACCCCATACTCATAAGGCTGACAGAAAATTAGCTAGTCAGTCCAAATCCCACAGCAATTAAAACTCTACCGTTCAGCTGTTCAATATTTGGAAGGTTCGTATTATCTAAACCGTTTGTACCAAATTGGTCAGCTCTTATCCTAAGTAGGAATTTTTACTTAATAAAAAATAATCTTTAAGAAAGTACTCAATATGCAAATGAACCAACTATGATGCCGATCAAGTAATAAAAATTAATTTAGAGTTAACCTTCAGTTTTATTCACCAAACAAACTGCAATTGTATTTTGCACCCACACCAAGTTTCCACTCTATAAAAAAACTTATTACTCCAAAAGTACCAATACCTAAAGCACAAGAAATACAGTAAGGATGTATTAAATGGCGTTGCAGAAGTCCCCCGGACAAAAAAGAAAATCGATGGTACGTACAGTATGTATTTTAGTTTTCCTTATTCTGACTTACTTTCTGTCAAACTATTACTCTCGTGCCAACAATGAATCATTAAGTTGGGTCGAAAATCACCAAACTCTAGATGCTGAAGTAGTAGTGTTAAGAGAGGAGGAAGTAGAGTACCGGGGCCGCAAAGGTAAAAAGCGCTATCGTACAAATTACTATATTGACTACCAGTTTAACTATGAAGATGAGGACTTTGAATCCTCCGCAGAGGTTTCAAAAGTAATTTATAGTCAATATGAACAAGGTCAACCTATCGAAGTATGGTTTCCAGAGGGCGACATCTACGGGCATGTATTGGCGCAAAATGCTCAAAGAGATGTCGAAAGCAACACACCTATAGGAAACCTGATTCAAGCAGCACCTATCACTATAGGTATCTGCCTCGTCATATATTGGATTTTAAGCTTCTTGTTTGTAAGGGAATCAAAAAAAGCACTACCCGAGGGCTTTTATACTGAGACGTCCTGGCTTGATATCGATGATAACTACCTCGTCGCCTTAGAAGGAGATGAACTCGTCTATTTTGATATCCCGAAAAAACAGGCTTTAACTGCTCAATCCGCCTATCAAGCGGGGAAATCCCCTGAAGAAATATATCATTTGTGTAAACCTGATACCGCAGCACGAATCCCTCTCAATGAAATAAGTTCACTTAGCAGTGACCACAATTCAGATGTAATAACTATCAAGCACGGGGATAAAACCCATTCTGTTGAGTTCTTAAATCAAACAGTAAAAGCGCACGCATTAGAACGTATCGAGAAACAACTACCTGAAACAATGGATTATCAGCATATTCAGCGGTCTCGTTTGCAAGCCACTCTACCGTCACTTGTGATAGCAATACTGTTAATAGGCCTTATCTACTGGTTTGACTCATTTATTTTCCGTGCGATAGTTGGTTTTATTGGGCTAACCTCTGTGGCCCCGAACCTTTTGTCCAAATTAATTAGTCCGACAGAGACACGCCTCTGGGAGAAAGTCGAAGAAACCTCTGTAGAACACGCATAGTGCAGAAGATGGCCAGCTTCGGCTGGCCGCTTTAATAGAGCTATCTGTTGCTCATAATCAAGCTCAGCTATACTGTCCCCAGAATAAACATAACGTCGGTCTGAAGACCCATTGGGATAGCAGAGATTATGAACTTCTCTTCATTAGCTTTTGCCATGCTCACCACAGCTACTACTCCTAATAGTTGCACAGATGGTATCGCTTTACTTCGCGGTGTAACAGCCATTGTCGCTGAATACCCTTGGCTGAGTGCAGATAAAAAAGATTATATAGTCCGAGACTATCCACGAATGTATCTTGTGCTGCCTAAAATACCAGGGGAGCAAACAGTCGGTAGTGAACAGCCTAATGCTGCTGTGAATAAAGAGAACTGCAAGGTTATCAATGTATTTCTTTCGAGCTAATCTTATTTAATATCTCAAAGCTCCCTACGACTTAGTTCCGGGAGCTATCCCCCTTTCTACTACCTACCCCTGCTCGGCATAAGTCAGTGTATTGTTATTTTCGTTACACTCATCGACGAGATTGGTAAAGTCAGCAGTTACCTCTAAAACCGCATCCGGATCAAAAACCCAGTAGCCCAAAGTAAATACGATACTTACAGTACCACCTGCTGGAATTGCAGGCGTCGCCTGTACATCGTTGGCTAGTGTATCAGGGTCTAACAGGCGAGCCTGGCTGATTGGCGCTGCCAGAGCACCTATATTAGTGATATCGACCACGATAATGGATTGCCCGGTTCCAGGATTCCAGATCGGATCATAGATTTGACTCACTATCAGGTCAGGTTTATTACATACACACAGACACATATAATGATCATCTTCTTTGACACCATAAGGGGTTCCGGCATAGCAAACCGGCTTATCGTCAAACTGATTGCCATAGAGCCAGTGAGATAATGGGTCATTGACAGGCTTCTCGATTATTTCAGGATCGCGAGTTACCTTACAAACACTGGTAGATTCAAAATCGTCTATCAAGTCGGTAGCAACCTCTGACTCAGGCACTCCTCCAACCCAAATTGCGCAAGTCCGACGACACGTCAGTGGGCCCTGCCCTTGCCAATAATTTGGAAACCAACCCGCTTCATAGTTTTGCATACTTAAATCTTGAATTGGATCTGCATAACTGATAACCATCAAAAAACAAGTAGTAACTGCTGTAATTATACGAAAAAGCAATTTATACATAACACCCTCCTTTGAATTTATAAATATATATTGAATTTGCCCAAGATAATGCACTTTTACAGTTAAAATAGAGCTTATGGGCAGGGCGATTGTATGCAGACTTTACTGCAGGTCTACCAAGACGGATAAATAATGGCGGGCATTTTATTACGGTGCGATAAATTTAATAATAAACAAAATATTACCATCTTATAAATTTCTAAAAATAATTAGAACTACTAACACAAGCTCCTAATGGTTATTAACATCGAAAGGCTGAAGGTGGCTAAAAGAATTTGTAAGTAGAATAACTATTTACCTGTAATTAGGTCAGGCTAAAAAATACGGCCATCATTGGGCCGAACAGAATCAGCAGCAGGTAAAGTAAGTATAACAAAGCGTATTTAACATTGGCTAATAGCCAACCAACATAACAAATAACTTTACCGGGCTTACAAACCGAGCTCACCTTCCCGACAGGTATTCCAAAGTGAGAAACCCTGGAAATAACAATAAAACCGGTTCTGAACTGAGTAACAGATATAAAAGTTTGCAATACAATATTCTGAATATAGGTAGTGCTGCGAATAAACTCTTTATCTTGATTAGGTTAGAGTCCAAACAACATAGTTTCTCCGATAACAACCATTAAACGCTTATGCGCTTAATGGTTAAAATCCTATTAGGGTATATCCTTATAACTCCGCCAAACTCCAAAATACAGTAAGAGCCGCACCAACAGATAACAAGATTAAATAGGCTAAACCTAAAACAGAATACTTAAACAAGGTTATGATCCACCCCTGCTGATATACGCGCTTTTGCATCCAGAAAAGATATACAGGCACCCAAAGAATTAATAGTGCCATCAGGCTATCAAGAAATGAGGATATAAATGCGTATCCTTCCAGTTGACTACTAATACTATAAAACAGGTTGCCTATAAGAATACTCAGGCAAATAAAGGCCTGGCTGTGAAGCGCTACAATCAGGTGCTCCATATAAAGTCTTCGTTTAAAAATGTAGAGCATCCACAGCATCATGGCAAATATTGGCAGCATGACTATAAGAGTTGACGGAAGAGCTCCCAGGAATGCTTTTTTAAAGCGATTTGGGTCGTCGGTCACTCTTTCTACATTTTTATGGGCATTCTCTACTTTGCTGTTAATCCAATCTTCTACTGGATTCGGAAGCCACTCAATTTGCAGGAACTCTTTATCTATCTCACTAATAGTCTCATTCAAGCCTGAAGCCAGTTGCTCTTTAGAGAGATTTTCGGATCCACCCTGTTCTCCATCAATCTTGTTTAAGCTTTCATTTAGCTCATGTAATTCACCAGTAAGGCTAGCTTGTCCGCTAATCAGGTCTTTCTCAACATCTTCCAAGATAGCAACAGCATAACTATTGTCAGCGTGCTTTTCTTTGCCTTTTCGAATATTTTCAATAGCATCGTTGTAACCTTTGCCAGCTTCTTCAACATCTACTGCTTTAGCTTTTTCATTTCCAAAATTAATAGCCCAATCACTGTTTATCTGAGTTAGAAAGAAGCTGGTAATACATAGAAAGATAAACAAACGTACAGGGCTGACATAACGTACCCGTCGACCAGAAAAATATTCAGCGGTTAGAAACCCGGGCTTAAAGAACAGTGAAGGCACTGTTTTCCATGTACGAGAATCAAAAGCCAGTAAAGTATCAAAAAAGTCCCCAATCACTGAAGAGAAATGGCGAACCATGCCTTTAACCGGCTGACCACAGGCATAACAATGCGGTCCCAACAACTCTGTATGGCAATTGGCACAATGGTTTTGATTAACATCTGTATTATTTGTAGAGGTTGCAGTGCTCATTACCAATCACCGAATCACTGATAATCTGATCTGCCTGGCGAACACTTCCAGGCCCAAGTACCTGCTAACGAACCAGAATCGAAATACCTCAATTAGCAGAGCGTTACTAATATCCCGGTTTCCAGCTGGAATACAATTTTTTTAATGACTTACAGGTACTAGGGACGGGGTAAAAGAAACGCGCCTACCAGTTAGGCACGTTTTGTATGGTATTTGGCATTAATTACCGGTTGCTAATTATCCATAAGGAAGCGAGCAATAGTACGCAAACCGTGCCCCTTAGCACCCGGGGCCCACTGATCGTTGCCACTGGGCTGGTAAGAACCGGACAGATCCATATGCACCCAATTGCGACCTTCATCCCGTACAAAGCGCGCCAGGAAGGAGGCTGCCGTAGATGCACCAGGACTTCCCTCAATACCAACATTGGCGATATCGGCAAAGTTAGACGGGGTTTGTTCAAGATGGAAACGCTCTAACGGCAGTCGCCACGCTTTTTCATTTTCCTCAGCGGCTGCTGACAATACCTTTTGGGCTGCTTCATTTTCAAAACTAAAGATAGAGTTGAAATCCCGACCTACAGCCATCTTTGCTGCGCCAGTAAGAGTAGCGGCATCCAGTAACCAGCGGGGCTCTTCTTCCGAGGCCGCAATCAAGCCATCAGCCAATACCAATCGCCCTTCAGCATCGGTATTCAATATCTCTACGCTCACGCCATTCTTATATTCAATAATATCACCCAGTTTAAAGGCGTGACCGGAAATCAGGTTTTCTGCACAGCACAGATAGACCTTAACCCGCTTGGTCAGGCCTCTGGAAATGGCAAGTGCCAAGCCCCCGGTTACCATAGCGGCGCCACCCATATCAGATTTCATCGTCGCCATATTGCTGGAAGGCTTAATACTGTAACCACCGGAATCAAATGTAATCCCTTTACCTACCAAACACATATCTACCGGTGCTTGGTCATCACCTGTAGGGTTAAAGTCCAGCTGTAACATCACCGGCTCGCGCACACTGCCGCGCCCAACATTGTGGATGCCTACAAACCCTTCACGCAACAGGTCATCCCCGGCGACTATTCGGTAAGTTACTGAATTAGGGGCCAACTTCTGCAACATTTCTGCAGCGCTCTCGGCCAATACACGCGGAGACACATCATCGGGCGTACCGTTAGTAATTTCACGAACCCAGCGGCTGGCATTTTCACGGGCAGCAAGTTCTTTCAACTCGGCACTGTCTTCAGTACCCCAGTCAATTTTATTGGGCTTACGAGGATTAAAAAAACCTGCCCAAAATGCCCAACGGCTCTCAAGGTCCCAGGTTTCTCCTTTGAGGACAACCTCATTGATCCCCATCCCTTCGAGCTTGCGAGCAGCTTTCTGCGCTGCAACCAACGCAGCGCCTTTTACAGCGCTAATATGAATAATGGCGGAGCTACCATCAAAGCTC
This sequence comes from Microbulbifer sp. A4B17, assembly GCF_003076275.1. Taxonomy (NCBI): domain Bacteria; kingdom Pseudomonadati; phylum Pseudomonadota; class Gammaproteobacteria; order Cellvibrionales; family Microbulbiferaceae; genus Microbulbifer; species Microbulbifer sp. A4B17. Next base: position 488,028 of record NZ_CP029064.1, on the reverse strand, counting down.
AGTAACGCTGATTCTCCCCAGGGTTCTGGCGCCGAGCCCTCCACCAAATAAACATGCATAGCCTTTGTCATACAACACCTATTTTGAAACTTGTGTACCAATTTTATCGGTAAATCTCCTGCATTCTAACAGGACATTAAAAATACTTGATGATTGCACCGCCACCCAGTCGACAGATAAACTGTGACATAGGACAAAAATAATTTTTCGCAAAGAAAATAGTAGGGAATAATGAATGGCTGAATCCTGCCACTATCACACCAGTAAAAATGCATCTTGGCAGTGCCAACCTTGTAACCGCCAATACTGTAGTGAATGTATCCCCGGTTCCAGTGCCAATTATCACGGGCAGGGTCCAGACTGTCCCCTTTGTCGCGAACATCTGGAATATATTGGAGCCAGCAATAGCGCCAAGCCTTTTTGGCAAATGGGGCTTTTTTATTTTCTCTACGCTTTTAAGCCTGGCCCATTAACAGTTATGGGTATAGCTGCTGCGGGTAGCTTAGCTATTAGCTCAATGGGCCTGATCAGTATTATCGCCTTGGTGACAATTGTCGCAGTAGTATCCAGATACAATCTTTTAGTTATCGAAAAGCTGGCTGGGGGTCAAATGGAGGCTCCGCCGTTAACCGATGCATTGGATGGCAATGGTGCAATACTTCTTATCAAGGTTATTGCCATGACTTTAATTGCCGGCTTTGTAGGCTTCAAGCTGATACAGTTCACCGAAAGCGAAAATATCTTCCTGCTTTACACGATCGCCCTTTCCCTTTTAGCGCCAGCTGCAATGATCGTATTAGCCGTGACGCACAGTTTAAGATCAGCTATCAATCCTCTTAAGTTGCTGGAATTTACCCTGATTATAGGCTGGCCTTACTGGTTGCTATGGATTATCACCGGCATGATTTCCTCTGCTCCCACTGTCTTAATGGCCATCGTTGCCGAAAAGCTCCCTTCTTGGGCGATTATGCCAACAGCCGCAGCTGTTACCTCTTATTTCTATGTAGTCTCAAGTGCCATCATGGGCTACATCTGCCTGACCCGGCAACAAAAACTGGGAATAACAGCGTCGCAAGAGGAGGATGAAAATTACCTGGAGGAAAATGACTTCCTGTGCCAGCGGGCCCGGGCAGAAGCGCAAATATTTTTGCGTGAGGGAGATTACCAAGGGGCTCGCCAAGCTTTGGTAGATGGGCTGCGCCGCTTCCCCAATGATGAAACATTAAACGAACGCTACTACCGTCTGTTGCTGGCAACTGAGGATAAAAAAGCCCTGCAGGAATTGGGGCCACATCTGTTGGAAAAATTTGTACAGATTAATCGTGTGTACAAAGCCGCTGAGCTTTACTTAGCTACAGAGCCCGCTCCACCAGTGCATAAACCCGAAGTTCGTCATGCACTGGCCAAGGTGCTATATCAACAACACAAGTACCAATTTGCTGCGCAGTTGTTAAATAACCTGCACAAAGAGCCCTATCCCCACCTCGATGCTGCCTATCTGTTATTGGCACAAGTGTATATGGATGGACTGGGGCGAGAAGATTTGGCAAAAAAACTCTTGCACTTTATCCGGCAAAAATTCCCGGAAAGTGCTTTGCGCTCCGAAATAGATACCCTATGGAAAGTACTAAGCAGCACCACCAAAGCACGTTGAATAACTACCAGGGATAGCTGCCATGGCAGTTACCTTGAATAATTCATCTTAATTCCTTATCTGCTACCAGTGCTTTAAAGCCCGATTCCACAGATACAGCCCACGCGCAAAAACATTATAGAGTTTATTCAAACACCATCTCAGGCCAGGCAGCTTCGAAACCCTGGCCTTCCATTGCTCATTTGGAGAATTCTCCCAGATTGTAATAAATGCCTCGTATCCCACTTTCAGGTTCCCATCCTTATCCACTACATGCAACCGCTCACGTATAAACTCTAATTCAGCATTCAGCTGCTTGGCTTTATCCTGATCAACATGAACATCTTCCCAATCCACTTTGCAGGACGCAGTTTTTTTCTTCTGTGCTGAGATACCCGCTTTGCAAACCGGGCAGGCAGAATTATAGAAGACGCGGATTTTCTCAGGCATAAGCTAAGAACTCCTTCTTTTGCCATGAGCTACGACTACTTCGGGTGCTCGATATCATCCCGGTTAACCAACTCCCAAGGCAACCCATTATTACGGTAAATCCTCTGGTTTTTTTCCGGGTAATCGGCAACATCATGGGGCAGCCGCTGGCCAACAACTATACAGCGTATAGTCACTTCTCCCACGTTGCGCATTACATGTGCTGGTCCACCAGCGGGGTAGCCAATAAAGTCCCCTGCAGAAACCCGATGGAGATCGTCACCAATGCGTACCTCCGCCGTGCCCTCCAGGATATACACACATTCGTCTTCAAAGTAGTGACAGTGAAACTCTGTGGATTCATAGCCAGGCTCGATTTCGATCAAATGAAAACCAAAGCCGGATATTCCGGTAAGATCACCCAGGGGTTTATTCTTACGCACCGCATTGGCATTCAGGAAATGCACCTTGCGCTCCCCTTCCATCTCGTCAATTTCACTTCCGGTTAAAATATAACGACTCACTCTACCCTCAATATTCTATTTTTATTTATTCTAAGGCTTGGCGAATCTGGGGCCTTCAACCTGAGGCCGCCATATCCTGGGTCAACTCTTTCATTTCCCGAGCGCGCCCCTCTTCACCCAGGCGACGATAGTAGTTGACCAGGGCCATCCCCAGCTTGGGTATTAAAGGGTGGCTCACTTGCTGTTGCTTCAAGCGGCGCAGTAACTCCTCCAGCCACGGCCAGTCCTTCTCCTCCGCTGCGCGCCGGGCCATCAGCAAATTCGCCTTAGGGGTAAGAGCCCTCGGCTTTTTTGTTGCCTTCAGGTAGCGGCGATAGCCGCTTGCCAGGATATGCCCATCCACCGCCGGATTTCCAGCCAGGGCAAATAGAGCGAGGTTAGCCCGGTGATAGCCCTCGCTTTCTGGTGCAGCTGCAGTCAACTCGATATAGCGCTCAATTAATGCCAGCACCTCGGGATATTGCCGTACCGCTGAAGCCGCTGCCTCAGTAGCCTCCAGGATTTTTCCCTCTTCCATAAAGCGCTCAATGCGCGACTGGGCGACCCTCTGAGGAGACGGGGCCTCCTCTTCCTCTGGCATTGGTTCTACCATCGGTCGCCAGTACAATACCGCCAGGGTCAGAGCGAACCCCGCGAGCAATCCGCCGGTATGAGCCCAGTAGGCAATGCTGGCATCCCCATATAAATAGCCGAAGATCTCTTTCCCCAACCACAGGGGTAATACCAGAAGAGCAGGCGCACTGAACTCGCCAAAAATAAAACCAATGGTGTAAAAGAAACGCAGACGGCGAACGCCATAGACCGCTACGAACATGCCCATAATTGCCGACACCGCGCCGGAGGCTCCCACCATTGGCACATTGCTGCCGGATTCCACCAGCATATGCAACCCTGCTGCCGCCAGGCCGCCAACCAAGTACAAGCCTGTAAACCAGAGCCCACCCAAAGCCAGCTCTACTGACAGACCAAACAGTAACAGGAACACCATATTGCCAATAAGATGATCCCAGCTTCCGTGTAAGAACATATGACCAAAGGCACCGGCGATACTGGGCTCTGCTGGAGTTAACCCCAACGCAATAGAGCTGACCCTGTCCCGCAGCTGGGCGAACTCCTGCCGCTGTCGCAGCCATTCGGTCTCACCCTCGGCCTCAAGCTTGGGGAGCAACCATCGATGAAATTCAAGGTTACCGAGAGACTCCCGGTAGAAGAATTCCTCGCCTTCCACGCCCATCTGCGCGCGCCACTCCGGGCGCACTTCATTGACGTACATCAGAAAGTGCTGCTCCTCGAGGTCTGGCAAATCACTTTCAAAATAGTAATCCTCAGCCTCCTGCCAACGAACCTCATCTCGACCCTGATAGAAAACAAACATCAGTAGATTAAGGGCGATCAATGCAAAGCACATCAGTGGCGGGCGTCGCCAATCAGGCTTGTTCTGGATGGGAATGATTAGCACGGGCGTTCCCTTATCGTGATTTCATCAGCGCCCTGTGAGAAAACGCAGTAACACCGGTAGAAGAAATTACGCCGGCAAATTGCCGGCAACAGGAAAATACTATGAAAACTCCAAGGTGTCAGCACGAATGGGGCAAAGCTACTTCCTGGATGGCCGCGCAACCAGTGCGGGCACATCCCAACTGCGAAGGTGCAGGTCCCGCTGCGGGAATGGTACTTCAATGCCTTTCTCGCGAAATTCTCGCAACAGCTCCAGGTTGTACAGGGCGTAAGAATCTCCCAGTGAGGTCACCATATTGCTGTTCACCCAAACCACCAGTTTGAAGTCGAGCGAGTTCTCACCAAAGCCCATCAGCCAGACTTCTGTTTTCCGCTTCCAATCAGTGTGAGTAATGTTTACCCGGGAAGCTGCCTCCAGCGCTGCTTCTCTTACAAGATCAGGGTCAGAAGCGTAGGAAACTCCAAAAGAAACATGAATACGGCGCACCGGATCATCCAGCGTATGGTTGATCACTCTCCCCGCAACAAACTCTGTATTAGGGACCAGGATATCCACATTGTCGCGAGTAGTAATGCGCGTTGAACGCACGTTGATATCGCGAATACGGCCGAATACTCCCGACTCCAACTCTACCAAGTCCCCCACCTTCAACGGCCGCTCAAACAGCAGAATCAGCCCGGAAATAAAATTAGAGAAAATCGCCTGCAAGCCAAAACCGATACCCACCGACAAGGCCCCGGCTACCAGTGCAAGCTTGGAAGTATCCAGGCCCAGCATACTCAGTACCACAATCAAGGCGATAGCGATAAAGGTGTAGTGCAGCACCCTGCCCAGGTTATACATTGAGGATTCGCTGGCATGCTCCCTGCGCACTAAGCGACGCAGAAAGGCCTGGGTCAGCCCCGACAGCAACCAGACACCCACCAGTACCACAATTATCTTGGCAATTAGCCGCGGGGTGATCGGGTTCTGGGTAATGGTAAACAACTGGTAATCCGCCAGCTTACGCCAGCGGTTATAGGCCTCTCGGGCACCCAGGGAAACTCGCTCGCGCACAGTTGCCCACCATCCCTGTCGCTCTCGATAGACCTCCAACTGGGCTTTCTCATAGCGCTGGATATCCTGCTCGAGGTCATTGGCACGGGCGAGGCCGCTACCAATCCTCGCGAAGTAAGACCACCAGCGACTCAGGTCCTCATCTTCTTCATCTGCACGCCAGGCAACCACCTGCCTCTGACGCACCGCCAGTTCCCGTGAAGCATCCTCAATTATCGTGTTGGCATTTTCCAAGAGGTCACGACTGATGATCAGTGGGCGCTCTTCCCCCTCTTCATTTAGAACCTCATTGATTGATTGCAGCAGTTCGCTTTTACGCTTATCCAGCTGCTCCTCCAGAAGGTCGACCTCAAGCTGCATCAGAGTGAGATCTTTTTGCATATTGATGGTGGGATCAGTTGAGGGTTCAGTTGTGCTCTGGATACTAGTGCGGGTGCCGGAAATGCGCTCTATTTTTTTGTCGCTACTGGCAATATCATCTTCAATCTCCTTAGCGTCTTCGCTGGAATACACCAGCGAGTCCAGCATACGGCGCAATTTGGTTTCGGCCTCCTTGATTTTGTCCTGCCAAATACCAAGGAAACTATTAACGGTGCTGAGCTGCTCAATAATATTGAGATGATTAATCTGTGCCAGCAATAGTGCCTGCGCAGCTTCATCCTCTTCCCGACCGCTGGAATCCCGCAATACAATTACCTGCTTGCGCAGCAGGGACAACGACTGGGACTGAGTCGATTTAAGTTGGCGCGCCTGCAGCTCCACACCTTTCAGCCTGCGTCGACCGCGACTAATCTCCGAATCTGCCTTGGCCCACTCCAATACTGTAGGGTTTCCAGGAAACTCCAAATCCGGCATTATGGAGACTTTCAGGTATTCCTCCCGTTTTTTCCATGTGATCGTAATACCTTGCAAACTCTGACTTATCTTTGCTGCCCCCTCTTGTAGTACTTCGTCATCTTCGGGTATATCCTTCTCCCATTCCCGCCAGTTCGTAATCAATATACTCAACCACTCGCGACGTTCTTCAGGAGAAGCATTGGTCCAACCGGTCCACCAGTCTGCAGAGGGGTCGGCAAAGTCTGGCACTTCCGGCGTAAATTCTTTTGGCTTGCCACCGGGAAGCTGGGCTGAAGTGGATACCGACAGGCAGGTAAAGGCCAATAACAGCAGAGTGGGTAAAAACAAACGCAGGAAAAAAGAATAATTGCGGGCAATGCGACGGGGGATTAAAAGGCTGGCACCCACCATAAAACACATCTATCCGTGAAGAAAAATCCGGCACAAATGAAAAAGGCGCCTATTGGGCCATATTCTCTAGTGTAGCCCAGCCAAATCAACACTCTGCTAATTTATCTTAAGCGTCGACTTTGACGCAGACATTTTCGATATACCTTGCGATATTCGCGCATTGCTATCCTGGATACTTGCCCTGGCCGCTCGGTCCTGCGCAACAAATTTGCTGCCCGAGCCTCGCAGTAAAGCTCCCGGTCTTTGCGACTCAAACGTTTACCCTGTGAGTGATGTAATGCGTGCCGGGGTGGGTAAGCACGGGGATATATCTTTTTCTTGGGTGCCAGCGGATTGCGATTGACATACTGCCAATTAGCCGGTGGTGTGATGACAACATATTTATTGTCTTTGGGGTCTAATAAAAAGAAGGTACCATTGCCAGCCAACCTATAACGCAAACTGCCGAGGACAATGGACGTACCTATTGGTACTCTGGATACCCGCGCCCCCAAAGGCGGCTCAACACGCGTGTAAGTATCAGGGCCTTTGCGGTAGAAATACCCGTTATTGTAAAAGAAAGTCTGGTTGTTCACTTTTACAGGCTCGCTGCCCGGAGGAAGTCGGTCCACTCGATCCTGAGCCAAGGCAACTGAAAAAAACAGGGATAAGAAGAGAACGATAAGGGGACGCATCAGTTACCACCATCAGTAAAAATGCAATCCCCCAAGGGTAAGGCGGGCGGAAGGAAATCCCCAGATTACTTTCCAATGCAATGCATTATTCCCCAGTAGCAATATTTCATTAGACAGCAGCACTCAGTAGCGCTTCATTGCTCGCTCGGCTGGCTAACATCGCACGGCGTTTACGCACCCAGATTAGAATGCCGGTCACGCTCAGCATCGCAATACCCCCCATCACCGAAATCATCGCGCAACCAGGTATCCCTGAAATTTAGCCGGAGTGTACCGGGAACTGAGCTTGTACAAATAGATCAGCAGCCGTGCCCTCCCTAGGAATGAAGCCTCCGAGATATTCACCGCTATGACCATCAAAAAAAAATGCCTTATGGCCCACACCACCGGCACCGTGTCCAGCGCTGGCATCGAAAAATTCAACACGGTAAATACCCCACTCCCGTGTATATCACATTGAATTCAGGGGCTCCTGCCATCCTATCTTTACCGCCTCCTGCTCGCCTATCTTTACGATATCCCGATAGGTCAGCGTAGGCGCAATAGGGTTGTCGTGATCATTCGGGGTTCTCTGCTCCAGCGGTGAAGGGGTGACATCGGAAACCAGTGACATCACAGGGAAAAACACCTCGCGATACAGGTTCAGAGAAAAAGCGGTAAAGGCAATGATGAACAGCAATGCCCAGGTCCACAGGCTGAACGCCCTATGTAAATCAAAAGTTAAACGTGCAGAACCGGCGCCTCTTTTGATGCTCCAGGCCGGCTTCCACCGCTGCCACCAGCTGCGCCCCGATTTTCTCCCTGCTTCTTGTCGACGCGGCAAGGTAATGGCAAAGCCAATAAAGCAATCGATAGTCCAAACCAGCGCTATCACGCCAAGTAGCCAGATACCCCAGTGATCTGTTCCCCAGAATTCGGGAATATGTAAACCGCAGTGAAGCTTGTACAGAAAAGACATCAGCGTCTCGGAGCTTATAGGCCAAACTTGGCCCCACTCCCGTTTACCGACAATCTCACCGCTGCTGGGGTCGACAAAAACCTGATTGTAATCGACAGAAAAGAGCTTTCCCCTGGCGGGATTAACTCTCGGCTCCACCCAAAAATATTGGGTGTGACCAGGCTCCTGTACCAGCTCAAAATAGGAAACCTGGACTTGTGGCAGGGATTACTCCAGGCGATCAGCCAGCTCAATTGAGGACAGAGGCTCTCCACTGGAAGCCACTTTATACAAGTGGGGGTTGAGCCATTCATCCAGCTCGTGATCCCAGGAAATAACAGCGCCGGTCAGCCCGGAAACTATCAGAAAGAGCGCTGTTGTCAGCGAGATAACGGTGGAGCAAAACCAGAAGTTGACGCATATCATTTGCCTAAAACTGAAGGCAGAAAACCCGGTACAAGTACCGGGTTATGCTGAAATGGGATTCGCCCGACGTTTAGTAACGCCAGTTGACCGTCATCAGTGCCTGGCGTTGAGCACCGAAACCCAGGGTCCAATACAGGCTGTTAAGATATTTCTCATTAGTGAGATTATCAATCTTAATTCCAACAGACAGTGACTCTGTTACATCGTACTGCGCAAAGGCAATGAGAAGCGCATAGCTATCCTGCTCTACGCGTACACCGGCTTCGGGCTCGATATGGATATCGTCCTACGATCTCAAACCGACACCCACTCAGGATATCAAGCAGCACTTAAATACTATCTTCGGGGGCATATTATAGAATGAGGGGCATACTAGCTAATAAAAATAATTAACATTTACATAGATATTGATATCAAGAGCAAGGCAGAAAACACGCAGCTGAAGTAGTTAGGCTAAAAAGATAAGAAACCAGGGTAACCACTAATTCGTTAATCACCCCGATTAAAGAAAAATAAGAAGAGGAATAGGATGGAGGGCCCCTGTGGAAATCTAAATACCGCTAATCACCTGTTCCGGTTTTTTATCGCGAACCACTTCCGACAATACCTTAACTTCCTGCCCCGGCTGCAAGCGCTCGGCACCGCGTACTATCACCCGATCACCATTGGCAAGGTCGCCACTAACCGATACCCATTCGCCGTCACCACTGCCGATACGAACAGACAACCGCTCCACTTTGTCTCCCTCACCTACTCGATACACGAAGGTTTCCCCATTTCGTAAAACCAGAGCATCCCTTGGTACTGTCGTTGTCGCGCGGGCCTCAGAGATGGGCACTGATACCTGTACCGGCATTCCTGCAATCCAATCTCTATGCTCAGCGGGGCTCTGCGGTAGTTCAACCATCAGTTTTACACGGCGGGAATTATCGCTGGCCACTGGCACAAACTGTCGAACTCGACCAGTAAAAACACGCCCACCATTATCCCCACCCCCCGAAACAGATACACCGTCACTACGCAAGGAAACCATATCCCCAGCGCCAATTAATCGCAGCGCTCTCATCGGGATATCCGCCTCCACTTCGAGTTGTGACATATCCAACGCTCGCAGGAGTTCTGACCCTGTGCGCACATATTCCCCCGCCTGCAGCTCACGACTAACCACTAAAGCATCAAATGGTGCATCAATAGTGGTTTTGGAAAGTTCATAAGCACGTCTGTCACGCTCAATTTCAGCGGCCAATAAATCCTGAGCCATTGCTTCCCTTTCCGCCTGCTGTTCCTCTAGGGCCGCACGCGAGGTGCTATTACTCTCAGCTAGCGCGCTCAGTCGGTTCAATTGAGCATCCATGTAAGTAAGGCGAGCGCGTAAATGAGCGATACGACTCTCACTATTGCGCAATTGCAGCTGCCAATGAGTTGTATCCAACTTGGAAAGCGGCTCCCCTTTCCTTATAAAACTGCCCGGTTCCGCAACAAACTCCAATAATCCATCCAACTCCGAAGATATTCGAATATCCCTGCGACTCACTACCTTGCCCGCCGACCATTGGCTCGGCGCTATCTCACGAATTTCCGCCCTATCTACCAAAACCGCAGTAGCACTATTTTGTGCTAACACCGGCCCCCCACCGGCAAAGGATAAAGCAATACAAGCTATTAGTTTTTTCATTGGGAACTCCTCACTACCAGTCTTTGGCGTAAGCGGGTAAATTGGGGAAGGGGTAAACGTCCTGTTTGCAATAATGAAGGTAATAAAACCAATGTAAACAAAGTACTAACAGCCATGCCGCCAACAATCACCGCAGCCAAACCACGATAGATCACACTGCCCTCACCCGGGGCGATCAGCAGAGGTAACATACCGAAAACACTAGTTAGGGTGCTCATAAAAATTGGGCGCAAGCGCAGCCGTAGTGCTTGCTCCACTGCCTCAACCCGAGATGAACCAGCAGCTTCCGCTACACGGGTTTGATGAACAAGAAGAATCGCATTATTCACAACTAGCCCCAATAAAATCACAAAACCAATCATGGTAAGTAAATCGAGTGGCTGGAAACTAATCAGATTCAACAGCTGTAGCGCCAACACACCTCCCACTGTTGCCAGTGGCACTGTGAGGAGTACCAAACTTGCATCGCGCAGAGAGCGGAATAAAGCACTCATTAACAAAAACAAAATTAGCAATGCCAAGATGAAATTCTGTGAAAGAGATATCAGCGCTTTATCCAGATCACTCGCATTTCCTCCCACCAAAATATTACCGTCTTCCGGCAGAGCCTTTCGAATTTCCGGCAATACCTCTGCCTCTAACAATGCCCGTACTTTCTCTAAAGAGACATCATCTGGTGGGACAATGTGAAGAGTGATGGTGCGGCGCCCATCGACTCTGCGGAGACTGCCTGGCCCAACCGTGCGTTTCACATCTGCGAGCTGACTTAGAGGGACGACATCGCCTCGGGGTGTTACCAACGGAGTATTCTGTAGTTGTTCCGGCATACTCCAGGGCTGTGCTTTGAAAATCACATCCAGGCGTTTTTCACCATCAAAATATTCACCCACATAAAGACCGTTACCCAGAGTACGGATCAAGCCCCCCATATCCTGGCGATTCCAACCCTGCTCAAGCATGGCACGGTCATTTGGTATAACACTTAGCTCAGGCTCAGAAAGGGACAGGCCGGGGTTAGTTTGCACTGGTGTCCCAGGCAATATGGATTCAATGACATCTACACCACGAGCTGCTGCACCCATTAGCGCATCGGCATCTCGAGATTGAAGGTGTAACTCAATACTCCGATCTCCCCCAAAGCGGCTAAACAAGTTACCTCGAGCGGCAAAGGCCTGAAGATCAGGGATATCAACCAAAACCTCTTCACGCAAAATCCGTTCCATCTCCTTGGCCATATCCATATCCTTTACCCGCACCCCCATATTGCCACCCCCCGGCCAGGTAATGACGTAATAATTTTTCAGTGCGGGCTCCTTGTTACCGCTAATATAGGGCGCCATACGGCGATCCAGCTCATTAACGATTTCCGTCTCCAACGTTTTCTTATTCAGAGACGAGGGGTAATTCATATATACATCCACGGCATCACGTTTCACCGGAGGAAGATAATCGAGATTTGGTAGGAAAAAATAAGTTGCGGCAACAGGCACCAGAAGTAACCCACCAATGACTTGCCAACGCCTGGCCGGTGTGCCCGTGAGTCTCATGATACGACCCGTTATAGAATCCCACACTCCCTTGAGTCGATCCTCACTGGAAATAGAGGGGAGCCAGAGTTTTGCAGACAGCGGCACTATCGCAACTGCGACCAACAGAGAAAACACCACTGCAACAGCAATGGTCAAAGCGAGATCACCAAAAACCTGACCTTCGATACTTTGGAGAAAAAATACGGGTAAAAAGATTGCCACAGTTGTCGCCGTACTTGCCAATAGCGCGCCCCATACCTGGCCCGCCCCTTGCTCAGAGGCATCGTTAGCATCAAGCCCCTTTTCCCTAAGGCGAACGATATTTTCCAAAACCACAATTGCGGCATCGAGAACCATTCCTGTAGCGAAAGCGAGCCCCGCCAATGAAATTACATTGAGACTGCGCCCAGCCGCTGACAGGACAACAAAAGTAGCCAGAAGAGAAATCGGTATTGCCGCAGCTACAATCAAAGTGGCACGCATACGCCGCATAAACCACCAGAGTACGCCCACTGCCAGAACGATGCCTAGAATCATGTTGCCTCCAAGCAGATTCAAGGCACGATAGACAAATATTGAAGCATCAAAGGATTGCACTAGTACCAGCTTCTCATTCTTCAATTTGGTCTCATTGAGTTCCTCAACTTTCCCCTTAACCAGATCGAGAGTCGCAAGCATATTGGCATCATTGCTACGATCAATTCTCAGCGACACCGCAGGGTTACCATTCTGGGTAGTGACACCTCGAGCTTCTGACGGCCCGACTTTTACCTCTGCAATATCCCCAAGACGGACCGGCTGGCCATCACGCCATTCAAGAATTAGATCTGACAATTCCTGGGGCTTATACTCCCCAATAAAGCGCAAGGTATATCGTCGGCGTCCCACATCCGTAAAACCACCTGAAACATCGCGTGCTGAAGCGAGCTGGCGACTCACAGCAGGCAGCTGAATACCCAGTTCAGCCGCTTTCCAGGGGTCGAAAATAACCTGCAATTCTTCCCTGGCAGCACGCCCAGACTGAGCCCGAACACCAGCAACCCCCGACACAGATTCAAGTTCCGGGAGTATCACGTCTTCAATAAGTCCCGCATATTCATCCAGGTGCGAGGAGTTTCCTGGTAGCTTTTGTAAAAAAAAGTAAGTTAGAGCCGGAGAATTACCACCTCCACCTCCGAGCATTACTCTAGGAGGTTGCGCATCTCTTGGCAGCGGGGGCAAACTGCTCATACGACTGATCACATCGATCAGTACTTTATCCATGTCAGTCCCCATAGAGAACTCCAAGTTCACCCAGGCGCCGCCACGGACCGCATTTACATGCATCATTTCAAGACCGGTAAGCCCCTGGAGAACCGACTCAATGGGTTCAACAATTTCTGCCTCCACTTCCTTCGGTGCAGCTGCTCGCCAGTCAGCTTCAATAGTGATACGGGGATTTGTGATATCTGGAAAAAGTTGCACAGGCAGGTGGCCGGCGAGGAATGCACCGAGTAATACGACCATAACCACAGCTACCCCAGCAGCTGCGGGATTTTTTAGAGCGGCGCTAGTGAGAGCCATTCCGTGGACCCTTATTTTTGTAATTGGGACAGAACACTAAAGGAAAATAAAATCCAGACAAGGCCCTTGAAGCTAATTACCTGGAAATTTAGATCAGGCCAACAACCTCACATTGTATGGGGCCACTGGCCATATAGGTTAAAGGAAGTGCTGCACTTTATTTTTGTAACTGCGACTCATTTTTAAGCACTCGCCGCTATCCAGTACCAAGTGGTATTCCCCATTAATATGGGCGCGAATCTCCCGTACCCGACTTAAATTGACAATGGTTGAACGATGGATACGCTGGAACAGTTTTGGGTCCAGCTGCTGTTCGAGCTCTTTCATAGTAATGCGCATTACATGGGTCTCGCCACGGGCGTGCACGCACATATAATCGCCGGCAGCATCAATCCAGTCGATTTCGCTGGAGGGCACCAAAGTTATTTTGCCCGCATCCTTGACCGCAATTTTGTCGGGATAAGCACTGCCGGCAAATTGACCAGTCACCAATTTTTGTTCAAGGGCCTCGGGTGATTCCTTGGTCAGGTCAGCCACAGCCTCAAGTAATTGTTCGCGCTGGTTGGCGATATCTGCATTGGCTCTCTGCTCCCTTACCCGGGATAGAGCCAGTTCCAGTCGCTCCTCCTCAATGGGTTTCAATACATAGTCCACCGCATTGATTTCAAATGCCTCCACGGCGTACTGATCATACGCAGTGACAAATACCACATGGGGCAGAGATTCCATGGGAATCAATTGCACTAATTGCAAACCGTTTACGCCGGGCATCTGGATATCCACAAACGCCACATCGGGCTTCAGTTCCAGTATTTTTTCCAGCGCATCGCGCCCGTTGCCACTCTCTGCAACCACCTCGACGTCTGCCAATTTTTCCAAGCGTAGCCGCAAGCCGCGACGTGCCAGGGGTTCATCATCGACAACGATTGCCCTCAGGGTATCTACTGCACTCATTTTTCATTCCTGTTCGTAGGGAATACGAATATTTACCGACAAGCCCCCTTCCGCACGATTGCGGAAACGCACTCTCTGGTCATCACCATACAGGGCCTTTAAGCGTTCGCAGGTATTGCGAATACCCACACCGTAACCTTTGCCAATCAGGCGCAATTCCTCTTCCGACATGCCAGGACCATTGTCACTTACCTCGAGTAACAGCTCTCCGGCAAAGACCCGCGACTTGATACCAATTTCACCGCCCCACTCCAACTGTGAAATACCGTATTTGATCGCATTTTCAACCAGAGGCTGCAATAGCAGGCTCGGCACCAGGGCCTGGGGAGATTCCCCCTGCAAGTCCAGGTTCACACCCAGTCGATCGGCGAAGCGCACCTTCTCAATATCAAGGTACAGCATCAGCGCTTCAACTTCCTTCGCCAGGGTGACCTTTTGCATCGGGTCATTGTCCAGGGAGTGGCGCAGGAACTGGGACAGTCGGGTCACCATATTGTTGGCAGTGCGCCCATCATTATCGAGGATCAGGGTGGAGATCGCGTTCAAGGTGTTAAACAGGAAGTGCGGATTTAACTGGTAGCGCAGCATTTTCAGCTGAGCCTGATGGGCCATGGACTCCGCCCTGAGCGCTTTTTCCTGCTGGGCCTGGGAAGCGCGGTAGTACTTGATCCCGTAGTAGAGCGCCGCCCAGGTCATCAAAATCAGAAATGAATAGGTAAACCAGTAGATAGCCAGGAGAAACGGATGCTCATCGCCATCATGGCCGTAGAGCCACAGCGAGCCGCTGAACTTAATCGCTGCCCAAATCAACGCAGCCATCACTACCAGTAACAGTGAACCCAGTAGGCGTACAGCCGGGGGCTTGCTCCACAATCGGTGAAATCCGAAACGCATGCTCGCGCTGAGAACAACACCGGCGGTAGTGGCAACTATGATGTAGCCCGAATGTATCCAGTGGTCATTCACCCAGAAAAAACTGCCCACAAAGGTTAACAGGGTATAGCCCCCCCAGCCACTGAGCTGCAGGGCCCAGTACTGTGAGCGATGACTCGACAGCTTCTCTGAGAGCCACTGAAGTGTTTTGCTTCCCATAATCTCCCGCTAATTGGGTAAAAATCTGTGTGCCGATTTGACACTGCTCGGCACCTTCATACTAAATGGCGCCGAAAGCCGGCGAAATACCAACCGGCGCAGCAAAGAGACAAACTGCCGCATGACGTACTGGTTATTTAAATCTGAGCCCGACGAGTACAGCCTCCAGGACCTCTACGCCGAAACCAATGGTTACGGCCGCTGGGATGGTATCCGCAATTATCAGGCGCGCAACTTCCTTCGCGACAAAGTCACACTGGAAGACGGTGTGTTGTTTTATCACAGTGCCTGTAAGGTTCCCGCAGTAGTGGGCACGGCTGAGGTGGTTCGCGCAGCTTATCCTGACCCCGCACAGTTCGACCCTGAGAGTACATATTTCGACTCCAGAGCCACTGCCGACAAGCCTCGCTGGTATTGTGTGGACATCCGTTGGCAAAGTGAATTTCAGCGACCAGTACCGCTCGCAGAGATCAAACAGACACCCCAGCTCGCAGAAATGGTGCTGGTAAAACAGGGACGCCTGTCTATTCAACCCGTTACTGAAGACGAATGGCAGCATCTGTTACAGCTAGGTAACTCTTCGCGACGCTAGACAATACCTTTTGTCTGGGCGATATACAGACTCAATAGTGACAGCAGAGTGAGGAGCGCTACCAGGCCTAGCAGCAGTACCCAGGGGCGGAAAGGCTTGCGCTCCACACTGTTTACGCCGGAGTGCAGGTATTTATCGACCTTGGCCTGATCTTCATCGGAGAGTTTCTTTTGGGCGGGATCTAACATGGGCACTTTCGCTCGTTATTTTTGTGTCCTGAGTGTAGGAGAAAGCCCTTGCCAGCTCCACAAAAAAGCCCCGCATAGTGGGGCTTTTTTGTATCTTGCTGGACTCCACTCAGAAGAGTTCTTCCTCCAAATCCATCAGGGTCGTACTGCCGGCAATAACGCTACCGGCCAATGCCAAGGTGCGCGGTAACAGGCGCGCGAAGTAAAAGCGCGCAGTCTTCAACTGGCCCTTATAGAAGCTATCCGCTTCAGCTTTCGGTAGCGCAGCAGCGGCAATCTGTGCCCACATGAAGGCGTAAGCCACATAGCCGAATAAGTGCAGATATTCTACCGAGGCGGCGCCCGGCGCATGGGGATCGTCCTTAGCCGCGGCGATCATTTTCTCAGTCGCTTCGCGCAGGCGCTGCAGCTCAGTGCCGAGAGGCTGGATAAACTCCGCCATTTCCTCTCTGTCTACCTGAGAGTCGATAAAGCCCTGTACATCGGAGGCGAACAGCTCAAATAAGGTACCGCCATTAGCAACGGTCTTGCGCCCTACCAGGTCGAGGGCCTGGATGCCATTGGTACCCTCGTAGATCTGGGTGATGCGCACGTCACGCACCAACTGCTCCTGACCCCACTCGGCGATATAACCGTGCCCGCCAAAAACCTGCTGGCCGAGAACAGTGCAATCGAGCCCCATATCAGTAGTGAATGCCTTGGTAACCGGAGTCAACAGTGCAACCATCCCCTCGGCATTCTTTTTCTGTTCTCCCTCACCAAACTTGGCAACATCCAACCACTTGGCCACGTAAGTGGACAAGGCGCGACCACCACTCACCAGCGCTTTTTGCGTGAGCAGCATACGGCGCACATCCGGGTGCACAATAATTGGGTCCGCCGCCTTCTCTGGCTGCTTAGGCCCCGCTGGAGAGCGGCTCTGAATACGGTCACGAGCGTACTCGACAGCGTTTTGGTAAGAGCGATCGGAAGCACCGAGGCCCTGAATACCCACACCCAGGCGCTCGTAATTCATCATGGTGAACATGGCTGCAAGCCCCTTGTTCACTTCGCCAACCAGCCACCCCTGGGCACCGTCGAAGTTCATCGCACAAGTCGCAGATGCTTTGATACCCATCTTGTGCTCAATAGAGCCACAGTTAACATGATTTCGCTCGCCGGAGCTGCCATCTTCATTAACCAGGTACTTAGGAACCAGGAAAAGGGATATACCGCGAGGCCCTTTAGGTGCATCCGGCAACTTGGCCAAAACAAGGTGAATAATATTTTCTGACAGATCATGGTCACCGCCAGTGATAAATATCTTGCTACCGGTAATGCTGTAGCTTCCATCCTCGCAAGGCTCAGCCTTGGTGCGGATAATCCCCAGGTCAGTACCCGCATGTGGCTCAGTCAGGTCCATCGCCCCGGCCCATGTTCCCTCATACATTTTAGGAAGGTACTTTTCCTTCAGTGCCTCGCTGGCATGGGCATCGATTGCCAGGCAGGCACCATTGGTCAGCATGGGATAGAGCGCAAATGAAATACCCGCAGCATTGATCATCTCTTCAACCTGGGCACCCAACATCTTCGGCATACCCATGCCGCCGTACTCAGGGTTACCCAGCAACCCGCCCCAGCCGCCTTCACAGAAGGTGGCGTAAGCTTCTTTATAGCCTTTGGGTGTGGTTACAACGCCTTCGCTCCAGTTGCAGCCCTCTTCATCGCCAGTGCGATTAATCGGGTCCAGGGTGTTGGCAGCCAACTTGGCCATCTCTTCGAGAATTGCGTCTGCAGTCTCCCGATCAACCGCTCCGGCCAATCCAGGCAGTTCCGCCCAGAGTTTTTCTGCAGCGAATACTTCATGTAGCAGGAAATTCATCTCCCGTAGTGGCGCTTTATAGTCGGCCATGCTCCCGGTCCTCATTCAAGTGTTTCAAACGCTCGTTTGAATCTAGGGCCGAAGCGTTCCAATGTCAACAGTCTCGGGCCCTTTCGAACCCGGCAAACTGCAGTAGAGATCAGTGGGATAAGAGCGGAGTTATATCCAGGTGTTGAGCCCCGTTACGGTAGTCAGCAAGGGAATCAAATGGAAGGGTGCCGAGCAGGGGGGTGGGCAAAAGAGATTTAAGTGTTTGCAGGTTCTCATCTGCGCGAGCCATCCCATCACGGACAAAATTCGCCACCCAGCCCGCAAGCTGCAAACCATCGCGGCGAATCGCTTCAACAGTGAGCAGTGCATGGTTGATACACCCGAGCTGCATCCCAACCACCAGTACAACTGGCAGATTCAACTCCCGCGGCAGTTGTGAGAGAAAGCTCCTGGGTCCCAGTGGCGTGCGCCAGCCACCGGCACCTTCAATCAACACCAGGTCAGCTCCTGCAGACATCACCCCCCGACAGACACCGGCCATTCGCGAAACACTCAACATTTTGCCGGCCTCTGCAGCCGCAATATGCGGGGCAATAGCGGGCTCCAGGGCAAAGGGGTTTACCTGTTGATAGGGCATTTCCAGGGTCATGGCCTCGGTAAGCAGCAAGGCATCCTCGTTGCGCAGGCCATCATCTGTGCGCTCGCAACCGGAAGCTACAGGCTTTACTGCAGCGGTTTGCAAGCCAGCGGTTGCCGCTGCTGATAGCAACGCGGCACTCACATATGTCTTGCCGACCTCGGTATCAGTACCGGCAATGAAGAAAGTTTTTGCCAAGGCCTCTGCCCCTCTTGTGAAAAAATTTAGTTTTTTTCTTACCGTGACTTTTCACGCCACAAACATGGTGATAAATTAACCGGGTAGCGCAAATATTAAACACATTGAGCCACATACCGATAACAAGGCACGGGGCTGCGCTCACACAATAACCCTCTTTTGGGGGAATAAAGCTGCAGGGACGCGGAGTAATTGCGAAATAACTGACAACGACCCTAACTGCTTTAAAGACCATGAGATACCTGACTCTTGCCCTGCTGTTGCTGGCGCCACTTCTCGCCTCAGCAAAAGTCGATCCCGTTGACCACGTTGTGGTCTACAAGTCCAAGAAACTGATGCAGCTGATACGCGATGGCCGTGTTGTTAAAAGCTATACAGTGTCATTTGGAGATAACCCCAGGGGACACAAAGTTCGCCAGGGGGACGAGCGCACCCCCGAGGGCCGTTACACCCTGGACTGGAAGAACCCCAACAGTCGCTTTTACCGCTCTATTCACGTGTCCTACCCCAACAAGCAAGACCGTGCACGAGCAGCCAAAATGGGGGTCAGTCCTGGTGGCGATATCATGATCCACGGTATCAAGCCGCAGTGGTCATATATGGAAAGACACCTGCGCAGCACCAATTGGACCGATGGCTGTATCGCCGTTGCCTCCAATCGCGAGATGGATGAAATCTGGGCTCTGGTGAAGACACCCATCCCGATCGATATCTACCCCTGATCTCTTCAAACTTGCACCCGGCTCGCCCTGCGCTGTGACAGGCACAGGTCAGCCGGCCTTTTTTGCCTCACTGGTGGAGAGGTTCATATAGATCACCTCATAGGTCACCGGCAGTCCCCGCTCTTGCCGCTTTTCCTCATACGATACCGACAAGCGCTGGAGCTTGCGGCGACCGGTCATACCTTTGTCAGCTGCCCGGTTAATATTGTGTGCACCGACGCCCTTAAGCTCCCGCATCAACTGGCGCAGACTGTCGAAGTGTAAACGGCGCAGCTCATCGCTTACCTGCCCGTCGAGACCACAATGCAGCGCGGCTTCACGCCACTGCCCGGCGGGTAGGAACTGGTTCACGTGCACCCCCCCATCCACTTGAGCCCAACTCTGCTTCAGTTCCACCAGGGTTCTGGGCCCCAGAGTGGCCACCAGGCACCGCCCTCCGGGGACCATTATCCGTTGCAGCTCTGCAAACAACTGCGGCAGGCGATAACACCATTGCAGCGCCATACTTGAGAACACCAGATCTATGCTGCCCGCTGCAAGGGGTAGCTGTTCAGCATCGGCAGCAACGTAACCATCCGCTTCTGGTCTCTGCGCCCGAGCAAATTTCAGCATCCCCTCCGCCAGGTCCAGGGCAATAATTTGTGCCTGAGGAAAGCGCTGGCGCAGCAGTTCGGTACCAAAACCAGTGCCACTGCCCAAATCAAGAATCGTACGAGGCACCCGGTTAACATCGGCCTGAGACAACAGCTGCCGGCAAACCGCCCGCTGCAAGTAGGCACAATCGTCGTAGCTTTGTGCTGCACGGGTGAAAGAGCGGGCTACCGCCGACTTATCAAACGGCTCCGCCGGGGAATTTCCAACACGCCGCATAATTTCGAGTAAATATTCAGCGGTAATATCAGCCCTGGAGCAGTGGGGTAAATGACCCGTACCATCTATCACCTCAACATCGCCCCCAATCGCCTCAATGGCCCCAGCGGCGTCAATGGGTACCAAGGCATCCCTATCACCAAACAGAAATAGCGCCGGCAATGACAGGTTTGCCAGGTACTGCCGATTATCCAGCTCCGCCAGGCAGCGCAGGGCTCCCCGCCAGGCGTCATTATTCATTTGAGGCTTTTGCGTCTTAAGGCTTTTAAGCAAAGAGCGCATGGCGGTATCACCCCGTGCCTGCAGTGAGCAGAAGCGCTCCCAGGTACTGTCTGGGGCCGTTGTAAAAGCGCTGTAAAAAGCTTCGAAAGTGGTCTCGGCCATACCAGGCCAGCCATCTCGCTCAACAAAGCAGGCATTGGCCGCTATGGTCACTAGCCCTAATACTTTGTCCTGCTCTGTCAAAGAAGCCAGGCGAACAGCCAGCATACCGCCGAGGGAGTGACCGACCAGAATGCAGTTGGAGGGAAGTTGCCTGTAAAGTTTCTGCAGCAGGGTATCCAGCGGGGGCCAGTCTTCACCACTCTGCGCAGCAAACACCGGCAATTCAATGCAGTGGAGTTTTACCGCTGTGTTGCTAGCCAGGGTTTCGAGAAGCGGCTGCCAGATACGAGCGTCCCCGCCCCACCCGTGCAGGAAAACCAAGTGTTCAACCCGTGTCACTTTTCCAGCACCCCCGCGCCCTGCAAAATTTCCTGCAGCGCGCTAAGTAATTCATTTATATCCTCGGCTCGGTGCGCAGCGCTCAGGGTAATGCGTAAACGCGCTGTGCCCTGAGGCACCGTAGGCGGGCGGATTGCCCCCACGAGAAGCCCGCGCTCCTGCAGTTCCCCGGCGACCGCTAAAACAGTTTTTTCACAACCCAATACCAGGGGCTGTATCGCACTAATCGAAGCCTCCAGAGGCAGGCCGAGCTGTGCAGCTCCTCGGCGAAAACAGGCAATATTATCCTGCAACCGCCCCTGCAACTGGGGCTCATCGCGAATCAGTTCGATAGCCGCCAAGGCGCCAGCAGCCACTGCTGGGGTCATTCCGGTGGTATAGATATAGGGCCGCGCAAACTGGGTCAGGAAATCTATCAGTGGCTGGGAGCCCGCAATAAAGGCGCCAGCATTACCTACCGCTTTGCCCAGGGTTCCCATCACGACCGGGGCTTGCTCCTGAGACAGACCAGCCAGGGCGCAGCTGCCCGCCAATGGATGCGCTCTACTACCCATGACACCGAAGCCGTGGGCCTCATCAACCATTAGCCAGGCGCTGTACTGTTTACACAGAGTGGCAATCTCAGCCAAAGGCGCCAAGTCACCATCCATGCTGTAAACACCATCCACCGCCACCAGGGTGTTACCACCCCGGGATGCGGCACGCTGCAGTTGGCGCTCAAGGGCAGCGAGATCGTTATGGACAAAGCGCAGACTGTTGGCGCCGCTCAAACGTGCACCATCGATCAGTGAGGCGTGGTTGAGCTTGTCCGAAACAATATTATCGGCTCGCCCCAACAGGGCACAGATAGTGCCGATATTGGCCATATATCCACTGGAAAATACCAACGCCGCGTCCCGCCCCGTCACTTCGGCGATGCACTGCTGTAAATGGTGATGAATATCCAGGTGCCCATTGACCAGGTGGGAGGCCGTAGCGCCGGCGCCGCACTCTGCTCCCGCCTGCTGTGCCGCGATCACTTCCGCGCGGCTGGCCAGCCCCAGGTAGTCATTGCTGCTAAATACCAGCAGTTCGCGCCCATCGACCCGAGCTCTCGGCCCGGGTGCGCGGTCCAGTGTCTTTATCTCCCTGTAGAGGTTCTGCCGGTGGCGCTCATCTATGCGCTGTTGCAGGATTTCATCCAGGGTCATTTGGCCGCATCGTAGAAAAAGGCATCGTTTTGCTGTTCGGTGATCTGCGCGTTCAATTCCGCTTCGACCTCTGCCTCATCGGCATACTGCTGGTATTCTTCCGGCTTAATGCCCAAGCGGTTGAACAGCTGCATATCTTCGTTGGCTTCAGGGTTGGCGGTCGTCAGCAGTTTTTCACCGTAGAAAATTGAGTTGGCGCCGGCAAGGAAAGCCATTGCCTGCATTTCATCGCTCATCTGCTC
Source organism: Microbulbifer sp. A4B17 (assembly GCF_003076275.1). Lineage (NCBI taxonomy): Bacteria > Pseudomonadati > Pseudomonadota > Gammaproteobacteria > Cellvibrionales > Microbulbiferaceae > Microbulbifer > Microbulbifer sp. A4B17. The sequence goes on along the minus strand of NZ_CP029064.1, from coordinate 465,615 downwards.
GCGGCCGGCCGAGAGGCGCACATGGGATTTCGGCATCATGATACGGGCCACAGCAATGCAACGAATAAATTCGAAGGGGTCAAGGTCTTTCTGTTCTTCCAGCGGAGTGCCGGCAACTTTTACCAGCATATTGATGGGTACTGACTCCGGGTGCTCTGGAAGGTTAGCCAGTTGCATCAGCAACCCTGCGCGATCTTTGTCGCCTTCTCCCATACCCACAATACCGCCAGCACAGACTTTCATTCCCGCAGCGCGCACGCGGCCCAGAGTTTCCAAACGATCCTGGTAGGTGCGGGTGGTAATAATCTCCCCGTAATACTCGGGCGAGGTATCCAGGTTGTGGTTGTAGTAATCGAGGCCCGCATCGGCCAGCTCCTGGGCCTGGTCATCATTTAACATGCCCAGGGTCATGCAGGTTTCCATGCCCAATGCCTTTACCTCACGCACCATCTGGGTCACATAAGGCATATCTTTTTTCTTTGGTGAACGCCATGCGGCTCCCATACAGAAGCGGGTAGCTCCACCAGCTTTCGCCGCCCGGGCCTCCTGCAAAACCTTTTCAACTTTCATCAGTTTCTCCCGCTCCAGGCCGGTGTCATAGCGAGCGCTTTGCGGGCAGTAAGCACAGTCCTCTGGGCAGGCACCGGTTTTGATGGAGCAGAGAGTACTCACCTGTACCCGGTTGGCATCAAAGTAAGTCCTGTGCACTTGTTGCGCGGTGAACATCAAGTCGCTAAACGGCATGGCGAAGAGATCCAGTACCTGCTGGCGGGTCCAGTCGTGGCGGATCTCTGCGGCGGGCATTTGCTGGGCGGCAGTCACAGGGCGTACTCTCTCTGTTGGTTATTAAAATCGGATACTCACAGCCTGTTGGCAGGCCCTGGTGGAGTTGGGCCACAGCCTCTGATGAGCATTTACAGCTCAATCCACCAGACTGGCCAGTTTAGCCGTGGCCAAACCGCTGTCAACTTGGATGACAAGACATGGTTTACAAGTTTTTTAATAAAAACCTGGCCCAAAGTCTGACTTGCTGCATGCTTTGTGGCGGAGCCTCGGGAGAGTTTGGAATTTGCTCAGCTTGCACTGGAGAGCTGCCAGTATTGAACTGTGGCTGCCGCTACTGTGCCCTGCCCCTGGCGGCGGCAAAAAACAGTATTTGTGCGGGCTGTATACAGAGACCTCCCGCCTACACAAAAATCAGTGCCGCTTGGCAGTATGCTTTCCCGATTAACCATTTAATCCAGCGCTTCAAATACCACCGGGACCTGGCCGCTGGAGACAGCCTCACGCAGCTGGCGGCCCGCCAGCTGTGGCCTCCAGAAGATACCCCGGACTTGCTCACCCCAATTCCCCTGCACTGGCGCCGCTATTGGCAACGGGGGTACAACCAGGCCCAACTCATCGCCAGTGGACTGGGTCGGCACTGGGATATTCCGGTGGAACTCCGGCTTCTGCGCAAGACCACTTCCACCAAAACCCAGTCCCAACTCAGCCGCAACCAACGACTGAAAAATCTGTCAGAAAGCTTCACTGTTCGCAGGGAAATTCAGGGTGCCCACATTGGTCTGGTGGACGACGTTGTGACCACCGGTGCCACCCTGGAAGCCACCACTCGCCAGCTGCTCGCGGCCGGGGCAAAAAAAGTCAGCGCTTTCGTTTTGGCCAGAACGCCATGACTGTTCGGCGCGACTACAGATAGACCCCTAGTCACACCAACGTCACAATATCTTGCCTTGCCGTCCTGGCACCTCAGTCCCTCACCTGCCAGCACTGCTAAGGTTCTAAACAGCGACTAAATTGCCCGCATTTTGCTGTCGCGGGCCAGGAATTCAGCGATGAGTGAATACAAGTTGCCACGGGGCATTGTCATCAGCGGCACCGGCCTGTGGACTCCACCAGAATCTATTAGCAATGAAGAGTTGGTAGGCGCCTATAACAGCTATGCAGAGCTGTACAATCTTGAGCATGCACAAGAGATCGAGGCCGGTGAGCGCCCTGCAAAACCTTTATCTTCCGCAGAGTTTATCGAGAAGGCCTCCGGCATTAAGAGCCGTTATGTGGTAACCCGCGATGGTATTCTTGATCCTAAACGAATGCGTCCCTTTATCCCTGAACGCGCTGACGACGAATTGAGTGTGCAAGCCGAGATAGGTTTGAAGGCGGCTAAACTAGCCATGGACAAAGCCGGCAAACAGGCTTCCGACATCGACATGGTAATTGTGGGCGCCTCCTACATGCAGCGCGCCTACCCTGCTATCGCCATCGAAATCCAGGGTGCACTGGGCATCGACGGTTTTGCGTTTGATATGGAAGTGGCCTGCTCCTCTGCCACCTTCTCCCTCCAGCGCGCTGTGGATTCGATCTGCTCAGGCTCCGCCAAAACCGTACTGGTGATTAACGCCGAACTGGCCTCCCCACAAGTGGATTTCACCGATCGCGACAGCCACTTTATCTTTGGCGATGTGGCAGTAGCCAGCATCATCGAGCGCCGCGAGACCTGCAATGTCGGCAGCGCCTGGGAAATTCTCGGCACTAAAGCAAAAACCGTTTACTCCAACAATATCCGCTCTAACTTTGGCTACACCGCGCGCGCTGCCGATGTAGATCCCTTTGGCCCCGGCAAGCTGTTCCGCCAGAATGGTCGCAAGGTATTTAAAGAAGTCTGCCCTATGGCGGCATCGCATATTGAAGATCACTTGCGAGAGACGGACACAGACCCCCGCAGTGTTCGCCGCTATTGGCTGCATCAAGCCAATATCAATATGAACAACCTGATTGCCAGGAAACTGATGGGTGACGACGCCAGCATCGAGCGTGCGCCTATCGTTCTGGACCGCTATGCCAACACCGCAAGTGCCGGCTCAGTTATCGCGTTTAATATGCACAGCGATGACTTGCAGGTAGGCGACCGGGGAATTATCTGCTCCTTTGGAGCCGGTTACTCGATCGGCAGTCTGGTAGTGGAGAAAATCGCAATCTGACTTGCTCCACACCCATAAAAAAACCGGGCATAGCCCGGTTTTTTTATGGGTTATCGAGTTGTCTCAGCAAATTTTCCGCCCAGCTGATCCAGGTCTTTTCCGCCTCAATACCCAGCAGTAACGTTTGATGTGCCAGCCAGTAGCGCTCCTGCAGGGCTTTCTCACTCTTTAACACCCGCTCATTTTGCTCCTGGTAATTGGCCAGGGAACTGCAATGTTGACGCAGTTGAGCCTCCAGGGCATGACGCATCTCATCATTGCTCAGGTTGTGGCCGGCAAACATCCTAACCAGGAAGGGCTCGCGAATCTTCTGCGGTGCACTGGGCTGTATGACCCAGTCCCGCAGTTCGGTGCGCCCCAGGTCGGTGAGGCTATAAACCTTTTTATCTGGCTTGCCTGCCTGTGGCATCTCCTCACAGTCCAGCAGACCCTCTTCATGCAACTTGTGCAGCTCGCGGTACATCTGCTGATGACTGGCACTCCAGAAATGCGAGACGCTGCGCTCAAAACGCCGCTTCAAGTCGTAGCCGCTGCCGGGCTCAATATCCAGCAAAGTCAGAACGGCAAAGCGCAGGGACATGAAAACTCCAACTCATCTTATGCAAAGAGTTGCATATTAACCGGAGCTAACCACTAGTGGCCAGCAGCCATATTTCCACATCAAGATAGTTAGATTAATAAATTATTAAATATTAGGACAAATGTATCGGCAGAAACTAACAGTCGAGATGTAAGGCTAGCTTTTATGCAAATTGTAGATATAATCGCCGGCCTGCCACCAAAGTTGTTTCGGTGGCCACTGTCTACGAGGTTGTTTGCCCAATGTCCGCGCCCGCACTATCACCATCCAGTCCAGATGCCCCTGAAGAAAAGGCCTCTGGTGCGCGCCGCTGGGACTTCGTGCTGGACATTTTCGCCATGAACAGCTTCTCCTGGGCCGTGGCAATCCCCATCGAGCTGGTTCTGGCTGGTATGAGCTGGAGCGAACATTTGAAAGTCCGCCTGATGGCTCTGGTTTTTAATACCCTTATCGCCCGCCCGTTCAGCATGTATCGTTGCTGGATTGTGAACCGTTTTGGCGGCGGTGGTTTTATCAATGCCTACCTGGTTGATACTTTTGTCTTCCTCAGTTTCCAGTTCCCGCTTTATATGGCCAATATGCGCCTCGGTGGCGCCAGCTGGGACGAAATTGCCACCGCCAGTATTACATTCATGCTGATCGCAGGGGCTCTCGGGCGACCCTATGGAATTTATCTCGACTGGGTGCGCCGAGTGTGGATTAATACACTGGCCCCCCTGTGGAGTAGGCGCGCTGCCTGAGGGGCACCGATACTCGATTAAGCATCACGAGAAAGGAACATGACTGTGTTGACCGATAACGCCATTGAAAACAGTTCTATGACCGTTGGCGTGGTCGCCGGCACCCCCACAGATACCCGCTTCGGATTGGACTTCCTCGCCGCACGCCAGCTTCGTGGAGTGGGCCTGTCCCTATCGTCCTCTCCCCAGGCCCAAACCCAATTGCAGGCACTGGAGCGCGACGCTCTCACAAAGCAGTTAATCGAAGCCATAGAACAGCTGTACCAAGCTGGCGCGGAAGCGGCCATGATCTATTGCAACTCACTTTCCGGTGCGGTGGATATGACAGCAGTGAAAGCCGCCTCCCCCATTGAGGTGGTATCCCCTCTAGAGGTATACGCTGAACTTACCCAGCGCTATCGCAACTTTGGACTACTCGCCGCCAACTGCCAGAGCTGCGCCAACATCGAACGAGAAATACTCGAGCGCAATACGACGGCCAAAGTCATTGGTATCGGCAACCTGCAAATCGTAGAAGACATCGAGGACGGCCTCGCTGCAGAAATGATCGTTCAGCAGCATGCGCTCGATGACTTAGTCTCAGCACTGGTGAAAAGTGGGGTACAGATCCTCATTTTGGGCTGTACGCATTTCGATTATTTTTATCGGGAATTATTGGCCCACTGCGATGGTATCCGCCTGTTCCTCCCTTCAGAGCGTATGCTGGAATTACTGCAGGAGCGTATTCCCCAGGCCGCCTGAAATCGATTTCCTGGCGATAACCCCAGTGCAATCTGCTCCCAGGTTGTCGCCAAATCACACCCCTTTTCCCATTAATTGCCACCAGATCCCTCCATGTAATCAGATGCAATCTGTAGATTATCTCTCCGCCCATTAGCTGTCCGCTCAATCCCAGGGCAGAACTTACGGGGCCACCAGGCAACTTGCCCATTGGTACGATTACTGAGGCGCCACCACAATTTTCACGACAGCGAAAAAATTTCCCTTGTACCAAAAGCAGCCTTATTGCAGTATCAAAAATCTTCGATGTGCCTAGGTATCCATTAAAACAAGTCGTATAAAAACCTTTTTGGACTGCAGGATCTAGTCCAATTTAAATAACGTTGGTTACAAGGATGATAGAAACCACTTTATCTGGGGGAGTCCCCCCGCGCCACGTATTCTTACGTGCCATTTGCCTCGGCTTTTTGGTATTGGGCTCAGTATTTTTATCGAGCACTGCACAGGCCAATGTTATCGCCACGCTAAAAAGTCAGGTTCCACTCTTTTGGGTGGGAATACCCGCTGTTCTTCTATTAATGGTTTGTGCTTTTGCAATAAATAGACAAGCTAAGTTGCGGCATTTGGCCCATGACAGCAACGCTAGACTTAAAAATTTGAGCAAGGAAAATAGTAATCTTTTCCAACAGGTACACAGCCGCAACAGTGAATTTACCGCATTGGAAAAACAGCTGTCTGATGCCCGAAGTGAGCTGGAGCAATTGCGTCATGAGAAATCCGATCTCCTCACCATAACCCGGCACCACTTGCAGCACCCCCTGGATACACTTCTCGGCACTCTAAACTTATTGGCTCGCAGCGAGGACAACAATACTCGCGCCCTGGTAGAAATTGGAAAAAGACAATTAAACAGCGTCCTTAAATCCCTTGAGGATTTACACCAGTGCGGCAATGTTGAAACAGTGGAGCTGAAACTACCCACTGAAAATCAACGCACTCCCGGCAAGCAGTTATCAGTATTACTCATTGAAAATAATAAGCACGACTCCCTGCAACCCACTTTGGAAAGCATGGGCCATAAAATACAGCGGGAGTGCAACGGGATCGATGGCAGCAGCGCTGCATTGCAAAAGAAATTTGACCTGATTTTAACCGATACCCACCTTCCACTGATGGACGGCGTTGAAGCAGTGCGGGAAATCCGCCGAGAGAGAGGCGCGGAATTACCTATTTTTGCCCTATTACAAAATGCCAGCTCCGGCGATAAAGAGCGCTACCAGGCCAGGGGATTTACCGGTGTATTAACCCACCCCATCGGCGATCGGCAACTGATGCAACTGTTGAGCTGGGCCGTTCGTCGGAGCCAGGGCATCGCCGGCCCCCAAGGGGCAAAACCCACTCGCCTCCTGAATGCCAATACCCTGTTCCGCCTGAGGGATACTTTAGATCACCAGACATTTGCCGAATTACTCAGCGAGCGCACTGCTACACTGCCAAAACACGTTACATCGCTGACCAGCGCTATTACCGGCCGTCACTGGCTGGATGCGGAACAGCAGGCGCAAAAGCTGGCTCGCTCTGCTGTTGAAGTCGGCCTGGAAACAATAGCGTCTCGTCTGCGCACCCTCGCCGCCAACCTCTCCATCGATAGTGAGAGGGAGCACTGTCGCCAACAGCGCACAGAACTGTTACAGCTTATGCGCGAATCCGTGCGGCAGCTAAAGGCCTGGCGCGAACGCAATGTTCACACGGAGTGGGCACTTAAATAAATATTAGTGGTGTGGCCCAATCCAAAGCCCACACACTGCTAGCGGGTAATAGTTCGCCTGGGGACACCCCTGCAGCCCACCGCACAAATAGGCCATCCCAGCGCAGCCAAGTTGAAAAGCACTATTTGCACCACACTATATTGGAGTAAATAGCAGAGAGAAAAAGGTTATGTCAGAGCAGTATCCCGAACGCAGCCAGGAAGCCCGAGAACAAAGTGGACGCGACCTGGCCATCATGGTTTACCTGATCCAGGCGATCAGCTTATTTACTGCAATACCATTTTTTATAGGGGTATTGATCAACTACTTCAAGCGCAGTGATGTTCGCGGCACCCTGGCTGAATCACACTTTCGCTGGCAGATTCGCACTTTCTGGTTTTGGTTACTGTGGACTATTGTTGGCTCCCTGACCATTTGGATATTGGGGCTGGGCTACCTGATTCTTGCGATTAACTGGGTGTGGGTAATCTATCGGGTTATTCGCGGATGGCTGGTGCTGATCGACCGCCGTCCCGCATATTAACTATGAGTATTTCGATTTTTGGGTCCAATCTATTTTGGGCCCATTTAAATCCCATAGATAATTAATTCAGAATTTTCTCATTACAAATAACCACCTTCCCGCACCGATAAAGATAATATCAATTGAATAACCACAAGCCTGTGGTGATCTTTTCTCAGCTATATTCTCAACCCCATATCCGTCAAAGGTTGCAACTGCAACATTGCATGCTTTGGAGCAAAGTATGCGAACATGCCATTCGATTTACTTTCACCACGTTGTTAACAGGGAGAAATAGATTCGTGAGCCAGGACCAGAATGCCCCGCTACGGGAAGATGTACGCCTGCTGGGAGAAGAACTCGGCGCAGTATTGCGTGATCAGGTTGGCGAGCCGCTTTTCGATACTGTAGAAACCATTCGCCAGGCGGCCGTGGAGAGCCGCAGCAAGGGCGCGATGCAGGTGGACCACCTGCGACAATTACTCGACCCTCTTGATGACGAAACCCTGTTGGAAGTGGCCCGCGCATTCAGCCAATTCCTTAACTTGGCCAATATTGCCGAACAGCGCCATCGCGAACGCCTTCACCGCCAGCATCAGCGCTTTCCCGGAGATCCCGATACCGATCGCGGCCTGCGCCAGGTACTGGCGGAATTGAGCAAGGCGGGCAAATCTCCAGATGAAATCCACGCAACGCTCAAAGAGCTATCCGTAGAACTAGTCCTCACCGCTCACCCCACCGAAGTTACCCGCCGCACGCTGATTCGCAAATATGATCGGGTTGCGGATTTACTCAACACTCTCGATAGACCGGACCTGACTACTGAGGAATCCCTGGATTTACGCCGCCACCTACAGGAGCAGATTCTGTCCGCCTGGAGCACCGACGAGATCCGCCGCTCCAGGCCCACCCCGGTTGACGAAGCGAGGTGGGGATTTGCCACTATCGAACAATCCCTGTGGCAGGCGGTTCCCAGAAGTATGCGGGAAATGGATAACGAATTGGCCCTTGCCAAGCTGCCCTCTTTGCCGGTGGACTGGGTTCCTATCCACTTTGCCTCCTGGATGGGGGGAGACCGGGACGGTAACCCCAATGTTACCGCTGGCGTCACTCGGGAGGTCCTGCACCTGGCCCGCTGGATGGCGGCCGACCTCTATCTCCGCGATGTGGAAAACCTGCTCGCAGACCTGTCCATGCACCGCGCCAGCGAGGAGTTTCTGAACCGCACCGGCCCCAGCCACGAACCCTATCGCCTGGTACTGCGCCAGGTTCGAGACCGGCTGCAAATTACTCGGGAGAAAATGGAGGCCCGCATTGGGCGGCGCGCAGAGCCTTCGGGCCTCGGTTTTACCACCAGCGAACAATTGGCCGACGAATTGAGCCTGATTGACCGCTCCCTTCGGGCTGTGGGCCTCTCTGCAATCGCCGACGGCCAGCTCAAGGACACCTTGAGGCGACTCAACTGCTTCGGTATCACCCTGCTGCGCTTGGATATACGGCAGGAGTCCACTCGCCACGCCGACACCCTGGATGCCATTACGCGCTATCTGGGCATGGGCAATTACAGTAGCTGGAACGAGGAGGAGAAGCTGGAATTCCTGGTATCCGAACTGGACAGCCGTCGTCCGCTGGTTGACGAGAATTTCTACCGCAGTGACTGTTGTGACGATGAGGTTAGCGAGGTCTTACAGACCTGCAAGGTCATTGCCGAGCAAGGCCCTGAGGGGTTAGGTGCCTATGTTATCTCTATGGCCACCACACCTTCCGATGTTCTCGCGGTAATGCTGCTGCAAAAAATTGCCGGGGTGCAGGAGCCAATGCGAGTGGTTCCCCTGTTTGAAACCCTCGACGACCTCGATGGTGCAGCTGCCACCATGAGTACCCTGTTGAATATTCCCCTGTACAAGCAGCGAGTGCTCGACGGACAGGAAGTGATGATCGGCTACTCAGACTCCGCCAAAGACGCCGGCTTCCTGGGCGCTGCCTGGGCCCAATACCGCACACAGGAAGCCCTCACCGGGATATTCCGCAACCACGGTATCCCCCTGACCCTTTTTCACGGCCGAGGTGGCTCCATATCCCGTGGCGGCTCACCTACCCGCATGGCCCTGTTGTCACAGCCTCCAGGATCTATAGCAGGGCGCATTCGCGTTACCGAACAGGGAGAGATGATTCGTTTTAAATACGGCCGCCCCTCCGTAGCCGCTTACAATCTGGAGCAGTATGTCGCCTCAACTCTGGAGGCAACACTGATGCCTCCAGCAGAGCCGCGCTCAGAATGGCGCGCGGAGATGGACCGACTCACCGAAGTCTCTGTCGGCAACTACCGGGAAGTAGTGCAGGACGATCCCGCCCTGGTAGCTTACTTGCGCACCGTAACACCGGAAACCGAGCTTAGCCGCCTGGCTCTGGGCAGCCGCCCGGCGAGGCGCAAACCCGGTGGCGGTGTCGAATCACTGCGGGCAATTCCCTGGGTTTTTGCCTGGACCCAGATACGATTGATGTTGCCGGCCTGGCTGGGCACGGGCGCCGCCCTGGAGAACGCCCTTAAGCACGCAGATGAAACCGATATTCTGCAGGATATGAGCCGTCAATGGCCCTTCTTCCAGGGCGTTGTGGATATGCTCGAAATGGTACTGGCCAAAGCTGATCCCCGCGTCGCCTCCTGGTATGAAGAACGGCTCACCAAAGATACAGACCTTATCCACCTGGGCGTCAGTTTGCGCGAGCGGCTCGCACATACAGTAGAGGCTTTAAAGCAGCTCACCGGACGGGAGAGCTTACTGGATAACAACCCTGTTATGCGTTGGTCCATTCGTGTACGCGACCCCTACACCGATCCATTGCACCTGTTACAGGCTGAACTGATGGCGCGTTTGCGTGAACGGGAAAGTGATGCGGTTTTGGAAAGTGCGCTGATGGTCACGATCGCAGGAATTGCAGCGGGCATGCGCAATACGGGCTAGAGATCTTAGCGGCTGCACCGCAGCTGCGGTTTGGGGCCAGCTGCCGGGATAGCAGCTGGCATCCAGGCAATCAGAATTTGCCGGTAAGGGCCATTACAAACAGGTCCGCCGGCAACTGTTCTCCATTCACTTCCAGCTGGCCACGGTTGACCTTGAGATACATTTGCAGCTCACCGTTGTCCTCGATCAACAGGCCATAATCTCGCAAAAGCATTGTCTGCCCCACAAGGGGGGACTGTAAAAGCGCTTGCTCCGCAGCGCTTAATGTCATGCTGCCCTTCAGTGGTTTGAGCCACTGGTTGATCTCGCTGGCACCTTGACGGGAGGATTTGCGCATACCACGCCAGTCAATATCAGCATCCACCAGCACCGGGCCATTTCGGGATTGAATCGCCAGCTGTTGCTCCAGACGCAACGGCCGGCTCATTTCACGAGCCCAATTCCGCTCAGGAGCGGGCAACAAAACACGCAGGTAATGCCCAAGGTCTGCAGTCTTAATTCGCGGCAGGGTCATCTGCTGACGCACTGAGGTAATCGGTGTTGCAGAGTCCACCGTGGGCAGCTGCAGGTCACTGACTATTTTCAGAGTCTGGGCAGCCAGCTCTTCCAGGTTCAAGTCCAGGGTGACATCGCGCAACTGAACCGGGCCGGAGTCCGATTCAGTCCTCAGTAACGACAAGCGCAGTTCCGCACTACCACCCTCACCGGGCGTGTACTCAAACTCCCCCTTGAGAGGCTCAGTAAACAGTACTTCAATACCATCGCGTATTTGGCGCAAGCTCCCAAGTTCCACAATACCGTTCAGCACAGCACCGCTGTAATCCGTAGATACCGCAATCTCACCGCCCCCAAATTCCAACTCGCCAAAGGAGCCAGTATTCTTAAAGGGTTCCAGACGCAAGGTATTCAATACACGGTTGTCGGCGGTTACCAGAGTTTCCAGAACCACTGGGCTGGCCTGTAAAGCACCATAAATGGATTCCAATTGAGCGCGTAACTCAGGCTGTAGCTGGTCGAGTTCCAGGCGGGTCTCGGTGTAAACCACCCCCAGGCGCGGCCCTTTGGAAGTGAGCAACACAGGGCCATGGTGAATTTCTGTGCTGAGCTGGGTAGTGCCATCCGGCAATGCAACTTCGGTATTGGTCTCGGCGCCAAACCAACCACGCTTATAGCCCGTGGAGTTGCCCCCCTGTAACCTGCCCAACTGTTGCTTCCATATCTCCTCCACTTTGGGACCGATAAAACCCGGCGCAGCCAGTGCAGATATCACCATCAGGGCAAGCACAACGAATAGAAGTGAACGCAACAGTTTCATAAAAGTTCATCTAACGAAGGGATTTGCGCCGATGTTATCAGATTATGAAGCTATTGGTGCGACAGGAGCCACGTTACTTGGTAGAAGCGATGATTCTCCCTCAAGCAGAGGATATAGGTCTGCCTCTTTCATCTACAGGGCTAAGTACCAGCTTAAACAATTAACAAAACCTGCAGTTTAAAGGCTCTGAGCAAGTCTGAAAGAATCACCACAGAAGCAGCTATGCACTAAAGCAGACTATCGCTTAAGGCCGCCTCAAAAAAGCCTGTGGATATTCATGAAAATTTCTAGAGATTCCCTAAGAAAAGGCGATATTGAAAATTAAAAAACTAGAAATCTGATACTTTAAATCTTTCGCTTACTTCCCTTAAATAGGATTTGTATTGAGAGGAAGATATAAAGTTGCTTCCCTTTTATTGTTTACCCTGACGCAGCCCCATACTTTTACAGATACGTTTTCTAGCAGGGCTTCCCAGAAAAAAGTCTTGATTACTATAAAAAAAACATAATCTAGAATATTTTCTTTGCTTTAACCCATTTATGTAAAAAATACCTATTGAATTCAGGGTCGTTATCTCGATCAGGTCTTAAAACATACCTTTACAACAACCGAAACTTCCATTACCGCACATTGGGACACCTCCCTAGTTTGAGTAGACTTGTGGCCAAACTAGGAGAAGGAGTAGACGTTATGCGATATCTTGTTTCAATGGTGCTCTTGTGTTCTATTGCAGGTTTCAGTTATGCAGATGACCGCATGACGCGCCTCCCATCTAATGCTGAACCGGTACAGATTCTAGGCAAAACTTATTACCAAAGTGGTAATACCTTCTATGCCTTTAACGAGCAGGGCCGTTATTTCTATAGAGTACAGCCCCCCACTGCGATCCGCAGCTATGAGAATCCGAGAGACATGTACATCCGTGGTTCACAGCCTCGCCCCCAAGCCTGGGGCCTGACTAGAGACCAGGTCGAAGGGTGTATGAATGCCGCTGCAGATATGGCAAACGCTAACCCTGCAGTAGGTGGTAAAATTTATATACGCGAGTATAACCGCTGTATCAGCAACTTGCGCTAGCCATTGCGGCTATACTTACTGCTGAAAGGGGCCTTTGGGCCCCTTTTTCAATTGTTATTTTTTTACAGTTACTCAACTAGTAAGTCTTTCAACACACTAAAATTTTTAATCCTCTAATTTTAGAGCTGTGAAATATGCAAGCCGCTATTATCAGGTCTTATGGCAGTCCCATCGAAATTGCAGAGATGCCTAAACCCTCACCGGATAAAAATAGTATTTTAGTAAAGGTACAATCGGCCAGTATCAACCCCCTCGATAACTGGGCAATCTCGGGGGCTTTACAAAATGTAATGCCTGTAAAAATGCCGCATATTATCGGGTACGATGTTACTGGGACAATAGTAGAAATTGGCAGCGCTGTCAGAAATTTTAAGATTGGCGATTTGATATTTGCACGACCCGATACAAATCAAGCGGGTACGATTGCCGAATATACTTCAATCAAAGCAATGGACGCCGCTATCCGCCCCAGCAATCTCTCTAATAATGAATGTGCCGCTTTTCCTCTCGTAGGTTTAACAGCCTGGCAATCTCTTGTTGAAGTGGGAAAGTTACAGAAAGGACAAAAAGTTCTTATTCATGCCGGCTCCGGTGGAGTCGGTACTATCGCTATACAAATTGCCAAATATATTGGCGCTTTCATATCCACAACTACCAGTGATGCCAACTTTGCATTAGTCAAACGACTCGGTGCCGACACTGTTATCAATTATAAAACCGAAAAATTTGAGGAATTACTCGAGGATTATGACCTTGTACTCGACTCTTTAGGCGGAGAAGTATTAGAAAGGTCTGCCAAAGTGCTTAACAAACATGGTCTATTAGTATCAGTCTCCGTCAAAGCTAAAGAGTCAGATACCTTAATTGAAAGGATGAGGCAGCACCTTCAACTCGTCTATTCATGGCCAAGTGGCGCTACTCTCGCAGAACTTGCTCTATTACTTGAGAAAGGGTTTTTGAAACCGGTTATTGATCGAGTCTACCCCATGCATGAAACTCAATCAGCACTCGACTACCTAAATAAAGGAAGAGCCAAAGGTAAAATAGTCATTGATGTATTGCAGGGTAAATAAACGATAGTATAGGATTTCAGCTTAGACTTGAAAAACTGGAGCCCTAGTGAAACGGATATTCCTATTTTTGGGTACCCTGATTTCTGCCATTAGTTATGCACAAAACTGTTCTGGAACGAACCTATCATAAGGTACGCTACGATCCTGCATACGTCTCTACTCCCTACCCAAGTTGAGATGTACCAATTAGATACGGGCGTTTGTACCGACCTGACAATTCAGTCATCCAGGAAGCTGGGGATTTATCTGCAAAAAGAAGTTCACGAGAATATATCATGGGATTTCCAGGCCGGGCAAAAATATTGCTCTCCGACGAGTACTCAACTCGCAAAGGGAAATCGACCTCCATAGGTGACAAGACTGGGGATTACCTGCCTTGAGATATCGTTACCTGGATACCGCCCAGAAATTTGCCGTATATCAGAATTATGACTGCGAAGGGCTCAATATAGATATCTGATATTGTCAGAATACTGACTGATAACTATTGATCAAATGTTAAAGTAGTGACTACTTAAGCCGCACACGCAACTTATAAAAACGGACCAATAATCCAAAATATTATTCTCCTCATAATTCCGGCGAGAACAAGAATTTACCAAATCCCGCACTTAAAAACACATCAAAAATTATACTGTGACAGAAGTAAAAGAATATCCAAATTGTTGATATAGACCGACATACCAGCATGAGGAAGCCAAGGTTACCCCCTGTACTCTTAAGGGCGGGGGGGCAACCTCCACTTTTAACTTACTTCAATGCAAAGCAACCTTCAAAATCAATCTAAAATATAAAGTGCAGTTATGACAGGATATGATGAATTCCATCCCACCCAACAACCATCCCCATAAATTCTTATCGATTTTTTAGCTACAAAAGCTGACATCAATAAAGAATAATGTTGATTAAACATAGGGTTAGTGCTCTCTAAAATTGCATATTCAGCACTCACACATTCATCAGGGTTTCCATACTCGTCGGCGGTAAATGAAATACGAACAATATCAGATTCCGTATTTATAAAATCTATTTTGCACTCCCATCATTACTTATCCAACCAGCAGCATTAGCATTTGAGAATACAAACAGCAGAAAAAATGCAATAAAAGCTCTCATTAATTTAATCCTTAAATTTACAACAATTCAGATATCTAAATAAGCATCAGAGCAATTCACACACAGACAGGTAAACAAGTAATCTTGAACATCCATCAAACATTCAAGCATAGAACAAACGTACAACTTATCCGCGAGTAGTGTGAACTCTACCTAAATTTTATCTTCACTTTAAATGTTTAATCAATCATTATATCTGATCATTTTATTGGTCTATTGTAGGATAAAAATTCGATGGGGTAGGAGTAGGATTATCAATATAATTTTAAAGATCTCTGGAGATAAGTTTAAGCTGATGCCTCTCTTGCTCAGCACCTTACTCTCAGCCTCCAGTTATGCACAAAATATAACTTTAGCCGAAGCTGCTCTGGAGCGAACCTATCATAAGGTGCGCTACGATCCTGCTTATGTGTCGATCCCCTATCCAAATGGAGATGTGCCGGCTGATGCCGGTGTTTTTACCGACGTAGTGATTCGATCATATAGGGAGCTGGGGATCGATTTGCAAAAAGAAGTTCACGAGGATATATCGGTTCATTTTCAAGCCTACCCGTCTAAACGCATATGAGGACTTTCCAGGCCAGATAAAAATATTGATCACCGGCGAGTACCCAATCTACAGGTTTTTTTTACCCGCAAAGGGCAATCGCTCTCAATAAGTGACAAGGCAGAGGATTATCTGCCAGGGGACATCGTTACCTGGATGCTGCCTGGTAATTTACCGCATATCGGTATTGTGACTGCGAAACGTTCACAAAAAACCAACCGGTACTTGATCGCACACAATATCGGGGCTGGACCCGTGCTGGAAGATATGCTGTTTTCCTTCAAAATTACCGGGCATTACCGATACAACGCGGGTCAGGCAACCGAAAAGATTGAGTAGCGAAAAATACGCTATTGCCAAGCGATTATAGCCTTTCTTTGACCGGGATATGAAGATACATTTCCGCTGTCGGGCTGGTAACCTGGTATCTGGGTGGGTACAGCTCGAAGTCCGGCCTCTCGATATAGTCGTAATTGGACTTTGGCAGCCAGCTTCCCCAAATATACTTCAATGTCTGTTCCAGGGTGGTAATAGATCCGCGGTGAACAAATTTTGCATATAGCTGCTCCGGTAGTTCCCGCGCCACCATTCCCTCGGGTACCTGAGTCAGGTCGGCAACCGGCGCACAGCAGACATACTTAAACTGAATTTCATCACCCGCTTCTTCATAACATTCATAGATGCCAAAAGATTCATCGCTGATACGATTGGGGATTTTATCCCTGTAAGGCCGAAATGCAGACCAGAGCTTTGGCAAGCTGAGATTTTCATGATCGTATTCCTGCACTACCCCCACCAATTGCATCGCTGGGCGCGAAATAATTTGTGGCTCCATGGATAACTCATTTTGCAAAAAATGCAGCATATGGGGGCTAAATTGATCTTTATATAGCAACCGGAAAGGGTCTTGCTGCTTTCGATACTGCGCCGGGGTTACATTAAATAAAGCTTTAAACGCGCGAGTAAACGCTTCTTGGGAATCAAATTGGCACTCCATCGCAAGCTCAAGAATACCAATATCTTCACTCAACAACCTCTTTGCGGCGACGGTTAATCGGCGCTTACGCAAATACTCTTTCGGTGAGTCCCCCACTAATGCCTTAAAAATACGGCTGAAGTGGTAGGTGGAGTAATGAGAGGCAGCGGCAATTTCGTGAACAGAAATTTTGTCGTATAGATGTTGCTCTACGAAGTTGATACTTTTAAAAAATCGTTGCATATGAGGCTCCTTTCCTACCTGTTTACGTTGGGACGGTGAGATTTTCGAGCAATACTTTTCCGGTTTAGCTTGCCTTTAAATCAAATTCTTTCACTAGTGATAAAAAAGCGTAAATGGGCAAATGCCTTGTCCCTCAAAGGGATAATCGCCTGGTAGGCTGGATCATTGAAGAATGCATAGATCGCCTCCCGATCCGGAAAAGATACCACAACAAATGCCTTCGGTGACCGACCTCCGTCCAGGGCCTCTTCCACATCATAAGAGGCAATAGGCACCCCCCCATACTGTTGCATTAATTGCGGAGCCAAACCTATATACTGCTGAAAAGCCTGCGATTCCTGTAAGTTTGGTGAGGACTCTATATGTAAAAATACTGGTAACAAAGTAATAACCTCTTAAGCATAAATGATTTTTAGTTGCTTAACTAAGAACTTCTAATAACTAACGTTGAGAGGCCACTCGCCTATGCCAAAAAACCAGAAGTGGAACTATCGCAAGCTCAATAATCGTAGGCGGTAAGACCTGATCATCCACCAATCCAAATTCCAGAATATTGCTTAAGCGCCCCAGACCGCCAATAAAGAGGGATAAAGCTACGAAGTAAAATAGTGCTTTATGTTTTTCGATATTGCTCAGGAAATACAGTAGAACCAACCCTTGGGCAAAGAAAACACCAAAGGCAAATCGATATTGATTATCCCCAAATCCTCTCAAGGGGCTATCCGGGCCAAAAATCATAGCACCACCACTCAGGGCAGCACTGCCGTTCAGACCTCCAAATGCACTGATACCACCGGGTACAAAACAGATCACCGCCAGCGCTACCACTAACAATTGGAAAATTTTTCTTTCTATAGAACTCGCCTGATTCATAGTGTCACCTTAGTTTGCCGTATTTGAAAAGATGACCTAATCATATTGGTCAGTAAGGCCCTATTTTTGATATTTCTTGCGGTCTTGGTATCCCACTAAGACAGCAAGAAATGTCAAAAGACGAGGCGCTTAATCGCTTATCTTTCCCTACAACAGCCGGGTATATCAATATCCGGGCACCAGTTCCCAATATCCACAGAGACAGAAAGATGATTAAGAGTGTTTTGATTACCGGAGCGAATGCAGGCTTAGGTAGGGAGTGCGCCAAGCAACTGGCGGAGTACCAGCAGATTAACAAGATCTATCTCGGGTGCCGCAATCTGCACAAAGCCAAGGAAGCCCAGGCCGAGCTGGTGTCGGAAACAGGCAGGAATATCTTCGAAGTATTGCTTATCGATGTCGCGGATCAACAATCCGTGAAAGAGGCAGTTAAGAACCTGGACTCCCCGATTGATGCTCTGGTTATGAATGCTGGCGGTACCGGGGGGAAAGAGTTTTACAACAAGACCCCTGAGGGAGTCACACAAATTTTCGCCGTCAACCTGCTCGGGCATGCACTACTGACTAACGAGTTGCTGAAAGCCAATAAGTTAACCCAGGCTGCTATCTACGCCGGCTCTGAGGCCGCTCGCGGTGTAAAAGAGATGGGCATGAAGAGACCAAAGCTGAAAAGCGCCTCTGTGGAGGAGTTTATGCAGATCTGTGAAGGTGAACTCTATGCAAGCACCAAAGACGCTACGGTACCCTATGGTCCGATAAAGTATATGGGCGCCCTGTGGATGTCCTCCATGGCTCGGGAATTCCCCCATATCCGCTTCGTAACCATGAGTCCGGGGGCCACTGTAGGTACAGAGGGCTTTAATACGCTGTCGTTATTCAAACAATATATGATGAAGGGAATGATGCGGATTATGCTGCTATTGGGCAAAGTCCATAAAGTCGAAGTAGGCGCCAAACGCTATATCGATGCCCTGCTGGATACATCCTTCCGCACAGGTATCTTTTACGGTAGTGAACGCGGATTAACTGGACCTCTTGGCGAGCAGCGAAAGCTTTTCCCGGACCTGGACAACCCAACCTATCAGGACAATGCCAAAACGGCGATCAATCGCTTTATCTAGTGAAGCATCGCATCGGGTAAGGGCCCTGTGCGCCCTTCCCTACCCCCCAGATAACGCCACCGAAACCGTCTGTTTACCTATACTTGACTGTTAAATACTTACTGCTAAAAACAGCCAATGTTTCGGGTAATCTTTTCCCTGCTGTTGTTAATCCCCCTTGCCCTGACTGCTGCTGAAGATGTGGCTAAAGCAACACCCCTGCGACTGCTGGATCCAGCAACTGTGGATAAGTTCGTCAATGAACTACCTATACCCATAGAAATCCGCCCTCAGGGCTCAGCCCCGATTAAGCTACCCGCCCGCCCCACTCAAGTTTGGATGGGGCTACGGGATAAGGATGGCAAACGTTTAATGACAAAGGCCTGGGGTTTTGAATATGCAGGTCGCATCCACTCTCCCGGCCCTACTATTCGTGCCCGGGAGGGCCAACCGGTATTTGTACACTGGGCCAATAAGCTACCGGGACCGCATCTATTTCCTGTGGATCGATCCATTCACCTCGCCGACGTAGAAGATCCCAAAGCTGTGCCTATGGTTATCCATCTTCACGGCGGGCATACAGAGTGGAAAAGTGACGGCAACCCCCTCGCTTGGTACACCCGTAATTATCGTGAGACGGGACCATTATTTGAGAAAAGGATTTACGAGTACGACAACTCCCAGGATGCCGCCACTATCTGGTACCACGACCACACCCTGGGCATGACGCGCCTTAATGTTTACGCAGGTCTATTCGGTTTTTACCTGGTTGGCGATAACAATGAAGATCGCCTCATTCAGGAAAAACTGCTCCCCGCAGAAGATCGCACTTTAGTGGCCGCTATTACAGACAGCTTATTTAGCTCCGATGGGCAGCTGTATTTTCCTGGCCGGAGGGGCCAGCCTCCATCACCGGTTTCCCATGAAGCAGTTAAAGCCAATTGGCCTAATCCGTCCCATCTCGACGAGTTTTTTGGCAATTTTATTCTGGTAAACGGTATGACCTGGCCCAAAGTCAGCGTCACTCCACACGTCTATCGATTGCGGTTACTCAACGCATCCGATACCCGAACACTGATACTTAGGATCGACGCAGAGCCCCCCCTTGTGCAGGTCGGTGGCGACGGCGGCTTTCTTGATTACCCAGTACAGCTGAACGAGCTGGTATTGGCGCCCGCAGAGCGGGCAGATGTTTTAGTAGATTTCAGTGGTTATGAAGGGCGTAAACTGACACTGCAGAACTTTGGACCGGATGTCCCTTTTAAAGGGTTTGTGGAAGCCAACAACCCAAAGAGTTCAATTCCACTTGTCTATAACCCGGATGGTAAACGCGTATTAAGCGATGGGCGCGGCGGCATCACACCAGCTACCGATCCAAATACTACAGGCCAGATCCTACAATTCCATATTGCTCCGATATCTACAAACGCCCCTTCTGATAAAAAGAAATCAGAGATTAAAAATACCATTGGAGATTTAAAACTCACCCTAAATACTCCCTTGCGCGCGCCCCTTAATAGGCTTAACCATGCCAGCCGTACACGACAACTTGCCACCTACCGGTTGGACGATCCCTACGGCCGCAACTTGCTCATGTTAGGTCCAGTAAAGGAGGGTTCCCTATTTTTTAAGGACCCTACTACAGAAATAATCCAGCACAACGCCGTAGAGATCTGGGAAATATACAACCCCACCGTATCGGCCCACCCTATCCATATTCACCTGGTGGAATTCCAGGTACTGGATCGCCAGCCTTTTAAAGGAAAACTTATTGCCAAGCCGCAGAAATTTATGCACACCGGTGAAGTATTTCAGGGAGCACGGTTGGAAATAGAATCTCTACAGGGAAAACCTCTTCCACCACAGCCAGAAGAAAGTGGCCCCAAAGATACAGTGATCGCTCTTCCCGGCCAAGTGACCCGGGTAATTGCGCGCTTTGATCGCGAAGGTCTATATGTATGGCACTGCCACCTACTCTCCCATGAAGACTACGATATGATGCGGCCATTTAGGGTGTTGATTCCTAAAACAGTAAATAATTAATAACCTACAATCTTGAAATTCATATAAAAATCAATATCTATAAACTAATCGACAAGTTGAGCAGCAAACAAGTCGAAATGAAAAAGAACACAAGAAAATTTCAGGGCGACCAGTTAAAATTGTCACGAAGACAAAAAATTATTAACAATAGATAAATAATAATACGAGAAATCAACATGAAAACACTAACAGTACTGTTATTTTTTATACTAGCATCACCGGCAATATCCTCAGAATTAACAAAAGAAGAACTAGAGAAAAAAGCGGCCCTTATTAATGACTTACAAAACAAAGTACTTATGAAAGGGTCTACTATCAATGACATCGACACACTATTTTCTCACTACACAGACGACTTCACTTATACTCATGAAGTCTATGGTGGCACCTATACCAGAGAGCATCTATATAATAACTCTATAAAGTATTTAAAGGAGGGAGAATATTAAATGACCGATACAAGATATAAAATAATATCAATTATTACTGGCTACAAAGCAGTCTCACTTGAGCGACAACAAACCTATAAAGGTGTCACTTCCAATCACTTATCAATTTTTGAATTTGAGGGTGATCAAGTTTCCAGAATTATCGAGTATTGGAAATAGATATCCTACCAATAGCAAAAGAATCAGAATTAAAGCAAAGAAAGCGACACTGAAAACCCAGAATGTAATTTCTCGCCGTCACAATTAGACTAAAATCTGTCAAGAAGGGTTTACTCAAACAAGCCCTTCCAGCGGCCTAAATCTAAAATTGAACAGTAACACCCAGTTCAATCTTATCTAAGTTTCTGTCTGTATTCCAAATAGTTTTAAAGATATCACTACCAAAGCTTTTGTATTTAAAAGGATTTTCTAAAATGGTACCATAAGAGGCTTCTATCGCAACATTTTGATTAAAAAAATGGGAAAAACCTACCCTGTAATCACTATTCTCATCATAATCAATACCTAAAGAAGAATTTTTAGTAAAATAGTAATTTGCAGCCGCTCGCCAATAATCATCCCATTCATTATCGTTCAAATAATTGAATTCAAGCGACATATATTTATCATCACCGACTTTAGAAAAGTACTTAGAAGAAAAAATCTGCCAATCAAAAACAATATCAGTAGAAACATCAAAACCAACATAATCAGAACCATTTAATTGATAGTTATAACGCATTTTTGCATATGTAGTTCCCTCAGTATTGTAAAACTTCATTAAGAAATTAGGTGTAAACAAATATCCCAGTGAAAATGTATTAAAGTTATCTCGCCCAAAAGTTGTCAAGTTACCACCAATCACAAATCCAGTTTTTGAGAAATATTCACCACCCAAAGCAAAGTCATCACTATTGTAAAAACCTGTAGTACTATGAAAATAGGCCGCCGACAAACTACTAGATTTATTAATAAACTCAAACTCCCTTAAAGGCCCCAGAGAGCTTTTTGCAGAAAAATAATAGGTGGTTTCTGCAAAAAGTTCGTCTCTATCACCTTCACTAAAATCCAAGTCAGAGTAGCCGAAATTAGTGATTGAATTGTACTCCTCAGCGTCAGCGCCTGAAGCCACAGAAAGTACAAACAAAAAAACTAACCCATATTTTTTCATACCAATCTCCTTTCTAAGAAAAATCCATATTTTGGCTTCCAGCTGAGACCCAAGCCATTTAGAAAGGTTCACAACAAATAAAATTATCTCCATTGCATGCCACATTAATCAATATAATTTGATTTTCGGTGCAAAAAAATACCCATGTAGCATGGCAGTTCATTGATTACATAAAAAAACAGGAAACTTAAAAATAGAGCTCCCACGGGCTAACCCTCAAAGCCAGGCAAGGCCTAAGGTGACAAACCTGACAGGCAAAAGCGTATTAACCAGAATTACTTTCAGGTACTTTGCGAAAACAAATAACAAAGATTGAATTAACCTGAGATCGACAAATTAAAAAGTAATCGGTCATGTTTAGCCAGTTGGCTCATCTATTCTACAAATGACAGAGGATATTCTTTTAAGATGAGGGTCTAACTAAGGAAACTCGTACAACTTTTACAGTACACACAACCTAATAGCTTACTCAATGCTTATATAAACTTATTAAAGCTCTACCAAAAATCCGACACCTCGATTACATACACTATCGTTCCCCCCTTCACACATAAATCTAAGAGCAGAAGTTAATCTACATAGAATTTTAGAATCCAAACTAATTAAAGTTTAGAAGAATCGCGTAATATCCCAGACAATAAATAAATTTATTTCACGTATAGCACCAATACAGAAAAATAAATAGTAAACCTTTATCTTTTTAGACTTGTTATTTTAGGCAAAAACCAGGTGGCAACTATGCGTATTTTTTAACAACAGAAAACTGCAAACTGCAAGATTATTTAATTTAAAAAATACTTCATTTAATACAATAAAGGAAGAAGGGAAATTTATAAAAGAAAGTTCACACTAGAAGAAAATCTGGTTTTCTAGTGTAAACTAATCATAGCTTCAAAAAGGCACCAAAGCCTTAGCCACACGGGAGTTGGTCTCCCGCCCCAGCTGTTCAGAAATAAAGTTTCCAGCCTCTGCCAGCAACTGTAAATCCTCGCCGGTCTCAATACCCATGCCATTGAGCATATAAAGCACATCCTCACTGGCAACATTACCGGAAGCGCCTTGGGCATAACAGCATCCTCCGAGACCTGCTACGGTAGAGTCCACTACTGCGACGCCTACTTGTGATGCTGCATAAATGTTAGCTAATGCTTGTCCCTAGGATCGTGGAAATGCACTGCAAGTTTTTTCACCAGTACAGAGACCATCACCTGCTTCATCACACGCCTGGACGCCCCCTACGGCCGCAACTTGCTGATGGTAGGTCCAAGGGTTCCCTTTTTTTGCGGACCCTATTACAGAAATAATCCAACACAACGCCGTTGAGATCTGGGAGATATAAAACCCTACAGTATCGGCTCATCCAATCCATATTCATCTGGTGGAATTCCAGGTACTGGATCGCCAGCCTTTTAAAGGAAAACTTATTGCCAAGCCGCAAAAAATTTATGCATAAAGATAGGATATTTCAGGGTGCACGACTGGAAATAGAATCTCTACAGGGGAAACCACTTCCACCACAACCAGAAGAAAGCGGCCCCAAAGATACGGTCATCGCCCTTCCCGGCCAAGTAACACGGGTAATAGCCCGCTTCGACCGAGAGGGACTCTATGTATGGCACTGCCATCTACTCTCCCATGGAGATTACGATATGATGAGGCCATTTAGAGTAATGGAGTCAGAACCAGTAAATAGCAACTAATCTACCAACCTTAATTCAATGCCTTAGACCAGCAAAAAGCAAATAAATCAAAAAGTGTCTGACCGCCAGTTAGATCCAAATACGGCTTTAACTATTAAATTATAAATATAACACCAACAATAATCTTAACTTCCTCAACGACATCTACATCTTCCACCACTTAAAAGTCAATTAAAACAACAGAACTTTAAAAATAAAATATCGATGAAACGCACCATCACTGGCAATTACAATTCATCAGCCGCACTTGAGAAATCAGCCCTGCAAAGATATTTACAGAAAATAATGAAAAAATAAAAATATCAATTATTTGCCAAACAATAAGACACCCCCACCAATAGTGCCACGAAAACCAAACCTTAAGATATTAAAACATCTAGAGCAGTTCAGCATTGAGAGTAATAAAAGACACAATCTCCCTCAAAATCTGGACATACGTCCCACCAAGCAAAATCTCAAAAAGGCGGAAACTATATGCAAAAACATAAAATTATTTTATACTAAAATATAAACCATCAAATCAATATATAATTATTCTGATTAAAACTAACCAAGAGATCCAGATGAAGAAATTTTTGACTGCAACTATATTGCTTGCATTCTCCGCAAATGTTTTCTCTGCTGCTTGGACAGCAAAAATAACAAAGATCCAGGCCGAAGGCATTGGAGAAAACTATAATGTTTTATATCTTGATACCGATATAACTAACTCTATGTGTGAGAACACAAATGCACAAGATAGAATTACCATAGTAAATGAAGCCCAGCATAGCACTGCTCTTGCTGCGTTGATGGCAGGAAAAATTGTACAAGTTATGGAAAGTGGCGCAAATTGTAATGAAGCTGGACTAGCCAACATAAATTATATAATGATTTACTCTGATAAATAAGCCGCTGCCGATGACCATTCTATTATTAGAAATAACGTTACTT
The DNA here is from genome assembly GCF_003076275.1 of Microbulbifer sp. A4B17. NCBI lineage: Bacteria > Pseudomonadati > Pseudomonadota > Gammaproteobacteria > Cellvibrionales > Microbulbiferaceae > Microbulbifer > Microbulbifer sp. A4B17. The sequence goes on along the minus strand of NZ_CP029064.1, from coordinate 440,761 downwards.
GCACAAGCAATATCATAGCATAGAAAAACCACTTAATAGTTTCCATCCTATTTACAGAGAACCAAAAAATATTAGTTTTTATGAAAATGAAAAATTTATTCTCCGGACTACTACTCGCGCTACTATCCAGCACCAGTTTTGCATCAAGTACCATTGAGCCTAATAAAACTATCGAAGGCATTACTACCTATAAATATTATGCAGTAATTAAATTCTCACCAGATGCTAGCGGCGACGAATTAGGGGAAGACTGCTCATCTGGGTCAAGTAACCATGTAGTCATAGAGTTCGATCACAATGATGGAACAGACAATAATGACACTAAAGAGCAATTTTCATCACTTCTGGCTGCATATTTTGCTAAATCTAATACCGTAGGTTTTGGAGTAGAGGGTTGCAGAGAAGGTAACGGAAATAACCACCCTCTGATTTATCGGGTAGATATCTGATCTTCAAGTTTGTAGTTTCAGGGCGGTGCTCTAACCGCCCCAGAAATTCCTCAGCAGGGCATCAAAGCCTTAGCCACACGAGAGTTGGTCTCCCTTCCCAGCTGTTCAGAAATAAAGTTCCCAGCCTCTGCCAGCAACTGCAAATCCACGCCGGTTTCAATACCCATGCCATTGAGCATATAAAGCACATCCTCACTGGCAACATTACCGGAAGCGCCGCGGGCATAGGGGCAGCCGCCCAGGCCGGCTACAGCGGAATCTACTACTGCGACACCCATTTGTAAGGCCGCGTAGATATTGGCCAGTGCCTGGCCGTAGGTATCGTGGAAATGCACAGCAAGTTTTTCCACGGGCACGCGGGCCATCACCTGCTCCAGCATACGCTTGGCGGCTTCCGGGGTGCCGACACCGATGGTGTCGCCCAGGGAAATTTCGTAGCAACCCATTTCCAGTAGAGCGGCACTAACTTCTGCCACTTTAGCCGGATCAATATCGCCTTCATAGGGGCAACCAAGTACGCAGGATACGTATCCGCGCACGGGTATGCCGTCTTGCTTAGCTTTTTCCACCAGTGGACGGAAGCGCTCAAGACTCTCAGCAATACTGCAATTAATATTTTTCTGGGTGAAGGCTTCTGAGGCCGCGCCGAATACGGCGACCTCATCGGCTTTGGCTTCCACTGCGCGCTCATAACCTTTTAAATTTGGCGTGAGCGCGCTGTAGATAACACCGTCTTTGCGCTGGATACCCACCAGCACTTCCTCGCTGGCGGCCATTTGCGGTACCCACTTGGGGCTGACAAAGCTGCCGGCTTCAATAACCGACAGCCCGCTGGCACTGAGCTTGTCCACCAGAGCGATACGGGTCTCCACAGAGATAGGCTGCTTTTCATTTTGCAGCCCATCGCGGGGACCCACTTCGACGATTTTGACCTGTTTGGGCAAAGTCATTACTGCTCCTCCCCGGAAAAATCCACCAGCAGACTACCGCCATCCACCAGCTCACCTTCGGCACAGAAGAACTGCTGCACGGTGCCAGCGGCCGGAGCCCGCAGGGTGTGTTCCATTTTCATGGCTTCCATTACCAGTAGCGGCTGGTCTTTTTCCACCGTAGAGCCGGCCTCAACCAGCAGAGAAATTATGGTGCCGTTCATGGGGGCATCGAGGCCGTGGGCCTGGTCATTGCTCTCACCGATATCCGGTGGCAACAGCTTGAATTCCACCTGGGTGCCATCGATAAATACAGCACCGCCATCGCGGGTATCCACGGCGGAGAAACTCATGCGACGGCCATCCACCAACATCAAGTCGCGTCCCGGCAAAAGGCGAATCTCACCGCTGTTTTGTTCCTCAGGCAAGGCATCACAAGTCCAGCGCAGGCTATCGCCCTCCGCAACAAAGCGAATTTGAGCGTGCTGGCCACGGTAGTCCACCGTCTGGGTGCGACTGCCAGCCAGAGCATTGCGCCAGTTATCGCCATTGTGCCAAGGAGAGAAACGATCCCGCTGAGGTGCGCTATTGCGCAGATCGCGCTCTTCACGCTGCTGCAAATAAGCGGCAATAGCAGCGCATTTCAGCGGCGTCAGTGTCTGCTCCTGATGCAGTACTTCCGCCTCGTAGTCCTCGATAAAGTGCGTCGAAATACAACCGCTGGCAAATGCCTGGTGATTGATCACCCGGCGCAGGAATTCGATATTGTGGCGCACACCGGCAATCTGGTAATCACGCAGTGCGCGATCCAATTTGGCCAGGGCTTCTTTGCGGGTGCGGCCATGGCAGATCAATTTGGCGATCATCGGGTCGTAATGCACGCTGATTTCATCGCCGGTCTGCACACCGGTATCCACCCGCACACCCTCGCCTTCCGCCGGGGGCTGGTGGCACACCAACACGCCGGTTGCCGGCAGGAAATCATTGTCCGGGTCTTCGGCATAGATGCGCACTTCCATGGCGTGGCCGTTGATCTGCAGCTCATCCTGGCTCATGGGCAGGGTATCGCCAGCGGCAACTGACAGCTGCCAGGCCACCAGGTCCTGGTCGGTGATCATTTCCGTAACCGGGTGCTCTACCTGCAGGCGGGTATTCATTTCCATAAAGTAGAAGGCGCCGCTGGCATCCAGCAGGAATTCCACTGTGCCGGCACCCACGTAACCAATCGCGTGGGCCGCGCGCAAGGCCGCTTCACCCATGCGGGCGCGCAGCTCCGGAGTCATGCCCGGTGCGGGAGCTTCTTCCACTACTTTTTGGTGGCGGCGCTGCACCGAGCAATCCCGTTCAAACAGGTAGACGCCATTGCCCTGCTGATCACAGAACACCTGGATTTCCACATGGCGGGGACTCACCACATAGCGCTCTAGCAACATAATGTCGTCGCCAAAGGCATTCATGGCCTCACGCTTGGCAGCGGCCAGAGCTTCGTGGAATTCATCGGCACTGTCGACACGGCGCATGCCCTTACCACCGCCGCCGGCAGCAGCTTTCAGCAATACCGGATATCCGATGCGATTGGCATGGCCTTCCAACAGCTCTTCATTTTGATTGGTGCCATGGTAACCGGGCACCAGGGGCACATTGGCCTCTTCCATAATACGCTTGGCTGCGGACTTGGAGCCCATCGCCTCAATCGCGCCGGTGGGTGGGCCGACAAAAATAATGCCGTTGCTATCGCAGGCGCGGCAAAACTCCGCGTTTTCCGACAGGAAGCCATAACCCGGATGGATGGCATCGGCACCAGTCTGCTTGGCAGCACCCAATACTTTGTGGATATCCAGATACGAATCCCTGGCCGGGGCCGGACCCAGGTGCACCGCTTCGTCCGCCATCTGCACATGCAGGGCGTCGGCATCCGCATCGGAATAAACGGCGACAGTGGCCACCCCCAGGCGGCGCGCGGTCTTGATAATGCGACAGGCAATTTCGCCGCGATTAGCTATTAACAGTTTGCGAATCATAAAAATTACCCTTCGCTACCATTCATCCAACTGGGTGCACGCTTTTCCAAAAAAGCACTCAACCCTTCCTGTCCTTCCGGCGACACACGCACGGCAGCGATCAGCGCGCTGGTCTGGCCCTGCAATTCATCGTTGATAACCCGGTTGGACATGGACATAGCCAGTTGCTTGGCCATGGCGACGGCCTTGGGGCCATTGTCGGCAATGGCATTCACTAATTTCTGCACATGCAGGTCCAGATCAGCCTCGGCACAGACTTCGGATACCAAACCGATCTGTTCCGCGCGTTCAGCGGGGAAACGTTCCGCTGTGACAAAGTAACGACGCGCATGGCGAGTGCCGATAGCATTGATGACATAGGGACTGATGGTGGCGGGCAGCAACCCGATTTTGACTTCGGATAAACAGAAGCTGGCGCGCTCAGAGGCCACGGCCATATCGCAGCAGCTCACCAGGCCCACGGCCCCGCCAAAAGCGGCGCCCTGTACTCGCGCAATGGTGGGCGCAGGAAAAGTGTCGAGCTTGTACAGCATGGCAGCGAGCGCAGCTGCATCGCGGCTGTTTTCCTCTTCTGAATAAGTCGCCATGCGCTTCATCCAGTTGAGGTCGGCTCCGGCAGAAAAGCTCTTGCCATTGGAGGCTAGTACCAACACACGTACAGCGGGGTTTTGCGCCAGGGTGTCAAAGGTGGTGGCCAGCTCGTGGATCAGTTCATCATCAAAAGCGTTGTGGATTTCCGGCCGGTTCAGGGTGACCGTGGCCACGCCCTCGCTATCCACTTCGCACAGCAATTTATCGCTCATTGTAATTCCTCGATTGGGGCGTCTATCAAAAGCGGCACCGGAACATTTCGCTGGCGCCGCAACCACGGTTTCTTACATGCGGAACACGCCGAACTTGGTCTCTTCCGGTTCCTTGTGGCTGGCCGCCGCCAGGCACAGACCGAGCACGCGGCGGGTATCCGCCGGATCGATAACGCCGTCATCCCACAAGCGCGCGGAGGCGTAGTATGGGTGCCCCTGGTGTTCGTAGTTATCCACAATCGGCTGCTTAAACTGGTGCTCTTCCTCTTCGCTCCAGGATTCCCCTCGGGCGGCCATCTGGTCGCGCTTCACCTGGGCCAATACGCCAGCAGCCTGTTCCCCTCCCATAACCGAGATGCGCGCATTGGGCCACATAAACAGGAAGTTGGGATCGTAGGCGCGGCCACACATACCGTAGTTACCGGCGCCGAAAGAGCCGCCGATGAGGATGGTAATTTTGGGCACCTTGGCGGTAGCGACAGCGGTCACCATCTTGGCGCCGTGTTTGGCGATGCCGCCCGCCTCGTACTGTTTGCCCACCATGAAACCAGTGATATTTTGCAGGAAAACCAATGGAATCTTGCGCTGCGCGCACAACTCAATAAAGTGCGCGCCCTTCTGCGCACTCTCCGCAAACAGGATGCCGTTGTTGGCAACAATTCCCACCGGGTAGCCCTGGATACGGGCGAAACCGGTTACCAGGGTGGTGCCGTACAACGCTTTAAATTCATCGAACTCAGATCCGTCCACAACCCGCGCGATAATCTCGCGCACGTCAAACGGTTGGCGCGAATCTTTGGGCACCACGCCGTAAATGTCTTCCGGTGGATAAATCGGCTCCACTGGCTTTTGGATATCCAGGCCGGGATTTTTGATGCGGTTCAGGCGCGCTACAGAGCGGCGCGCCAACTGCAACGCATGTACGTCGTTATTGGCGTAGTGATCGGAAACCCCGGAAGTGCGACAGTGCACCTCGGCACCGCCGAGTTCCTCAGCAGAAACTTCTTCACCGGTGGCCGCTTTCACCAGGGGCGGGCCCGCCAGGAAGATGGTGGCCTGCTCTTTCACCATAATGGATTCGTCTGCCATAGCCGGCACATAGGCTCCACCGGCGGTGCAGCTACCCATAACCACCGCGATCTGCGGAATATTCTGTGCAGAGAGATTGGCTTGGTTAAAGAAGATTCGACCGAAGTGCTCACGGTCTGGGAAAACGTCGTCCTGGCGCGGCAAATTAGCACCACCGGAATCCACCAGGTAAATGCACGGCAGATTGTTCTGCTCGGCGATGGTCTGCGCGCGCAGGTGTTTTTTTACTGTGAGGGGATAATAGGTTCCACCTTTTACAGTGGCATCGTTAGCCACTATCACACAGGGCTGACCGGAAACGGTGCCAATACCGGTAATAATACCCGCGGCCGGAACATCCTCACCGTAAACCTCGTGAGCGGCCAGCTGGGAAAATTCCATAAAAGGGCTACCCGGATCGAGCAGCGCATCGATACGGTCCCGTGGCAATAATTTTCCTCGCGCCAGGTGTTTTTCCCTTGCGCGCTCGCCGCCGCCCTGGGCGATGGCTTCCACTTTCTCGCGCAGGTCTGCCACCAGCGCCTGCATCTGCTCGCGGTTTTCGCCAAAGGCGGTATCGCGCGTGTTTATTTTGCTCTGCAACTGATTCATAAAGTCCGATTCACTTTCCCGGAGAAAAGACCTCCACAGGGCGCAGCTTATTGCCGCAGTGCCCGGCTGGAGACAGCTGCCGCCGGCAGGCGCCGGCGGCGAGAAGAAATGCCCAGCCTTAGCGGGTCTCTTTAAACAGCTCGCGACCAATCAGCATACGGCGCACTTCAGAAGTGCCCGCGCCGATTTCGTAGAGCTTGGCATCGCGCAGCAGACGACCAGTGGCGTACTCGTTGATGTAGCCATTGCCGCCCAGTGTCTGGATAGCCTGCAGGGCCATCTGTGTTGCGCGCTCCGCAGTAAACAGGATTACAGCGGCGGCGTCCTTGCGCGAGTCCTCACCACGATCACAAGCCCGGGCCACAGCGTACAGGTAAGAGCGGCTGGCATTCAGGTCAGCGTACATATCGGCGATCTTGCCCTGCATCAGCTGGAATTCACCGATGGCCTTGCCGAACTGCTTGCGCTCGTGAATATAGGGAACCACCACATCCAGGCAGGCCTGCATAATTCCGACAGGGCCTCCAGAGAGAATCGTGCGCTCGTAGTCGAGACCGCTCATCAATACGCGTACACCGCCGTTCAGTTCACCGAGGATATTTTCTTCCGGCACTTCACAGTCTTCGAACACCAGCTCACAGGTGTTGGAACCGCGCATGCCCAGCTTGTCGAGCTTTTGCGCCTGGGAGAAGCCGGCGAAACCGCGCTCAACGATAAATGCAGTGATACCACCGGAGCTGATGCCCGGCTCGGTGCGAGCGTAGATCACATAGGTATCGGCATCGGGACCGTTGGTGATCCACATTTTATTGCCGTTCAAAATAAAGCGATCACCGCGCTTCTCGGCGCGCAGTTGCAGACTTACCACGTCGGAACCGGAGTTGGGTTCACTCATGGCCAAGGCGCCTACATGTTCACCGGAACACAGCTTGGGCAGGTACTTGAGCTTCTGCTCGCGGGTACCATTTTTACGGATCTGGTTTACGCACAGGTTGGAGTGGGCACCGTAGGACAAGCCCACAGAAGCAGAGGCGCGGGAAATCTCTTCCATGGCCACAGCGTGTGCCAGGTAACCCATATTGGAACCGCCGAACTCCTCTTCCACGGTCATGCCCAGCAGACCCAGCTCGCCAAACTTTTTCCACATATCCGCAGGAAACAGATTGTCTTCATCAATCTGCGCCGCGCGCGGGGCCAGCTCCGCCTGGCAGAACTTGTAAACCATGTCACGGAGCATATCGATGTCTTCACCGAGACCGAAATTCAGGGTTGGGTAGGAGGTGTTCATAACGGCTCCACTGATATTTAAAAATGTCTTTAATTCAAATAACCGCCTTGGCGGCTGTTCAATACCACATGAGGCAACTGCGCCACTCTTGGCACAGTGCCGAAATCTGTTTAGGAAACGCTGCTGTCATCGCTTTGAGCCAGGGACTCACGGGCCCTGGATTCAGCTTCATCCAACTCTTCCATCAGGCTTTCGATATCCCGCAGTTGCTGTTGTAACTGCAGACGCTTTTGCGCGATACGCTCCAATAGACGGTGCAACTGCTCCACATTGCCGTGGGCCGGGTCGTACATATCGATAATTTCACGGCTCTCATCCAGGGAGAATCCCAGCCGCTTTCCGCGCAGGATCAGCTTTAGGCGCACACGCTCTTCGGGACTATAGACGCGGGTCTGGCCGCGACGCTCCGGATTGAGCAGGCCCTTGTCCTCATAGAAGCGGATGGCACGGGTAGTGATATCGAACTCCCGCGCCAGCTCGGAAATGCTGTAACTATGGGGCCCCGGTTGGCTTGCTTCTGCTTTCATAACGACTTCCTCAAGATGCCATCAAGCCTAGCAAGAGTTTACGTTAACGTAAACGTAAAGCAGGCGCCAAGAGAGAACCCCAAGGCACTTCCAGTCACCTACCCCACGGGAGTTCTGTGGGGAGTGGCTTCGGCTCCAAGCAGTTGTTGTAGCTGATTGTTGAGGAGTTTTTGATAGGAAGGCGTCAGGCCAGTCACTTCCAGCGCCCAACCGGCACCATGGTGCTCAATACGCCCCAACAGGGAGCTGTCTTCCAGCAACTCTGGATGTAAAAACAGGCCCCGGGATTGATTGAGCAGTTGATCGGCACAGAAATCTGGACACTGTGGCTGGGATGGGACTACTGCCAGAGCCAGTTTGAGGCCCGTAGCGCGACTCACACTCTGCATTTCACGCAGCAGTAAACCACAGCAAACCGCGCGGAAGGCTGCATCGGTGCCGGAGAAATCCAGACCAATCTGCGGCCCGGCATGATTCAGTGGGTCGGCGCCATAGATACGCTGCAACAAGCGCATGCGCCCATCCAGTTCCCGCTGTAATCCTTCCAGTGCACTGCGGCTCAGCTGATTGCCCAGTTGCGCCCAATTGAGAGGACGGAGATAGAGCCCCACACTGGGCTCGGCAACCTCGGTGACAGCTTCCACTGACTGGGGTGCCTGTGCAGGCAATGTGCGCCCCCTGGACAAGCTACCGGTAAGCAGGGCCGCAACCGCGCTAAACGGCAGGGCAAAAACCAGGGTCAGCAACAAGCTGGCCCAGGGAAAAGTAATGGAATTTCCAGGCACAAACGCCAGGGTGATATTGCCGGCAATACTATCGTGCAGGACTACTGGCTCAGTGATTGTCTCTCCCCCTTTAAGGTCGCCCACTTCGGCCAGGGAATTCGATTCCACATCCTCAATTAAAATGCCGGAAACCATCGGAAGCTCTAGCAGCTGCCGGGCGATCAACTGCAAGCTGATGCGATCCCCGGCGACGATACTCTCCAAACTTTGCCCGGCGAGAATGGTAGCTGCCGCCTTCACAGTAATCCTGTCCCGCTCTATAGCGCCAGTGCGCTGCTGACCATAAAAATGCCCCAGCGCCGCCGCGCAGAATATTGCCAGCGTTACCCAGATGGTCACAGCCAATAAACGCTGGCGCGCACGCTTGGATAATTGTGAAAACTGGGCCGGTATTTTTCGAATAATGGATACAAATGAAACTGACATAAACTGCAGCAGATATCTTGTGTATTGTTTTTTTACTATCGCCCCAGCTATTTTGGAGCAGCGGGCATTTTAGCGGCAGGCACTAAAATTGTGCATACCCAATTAATTCCTCAGCGATTGGTAAAGCTAGCAACGAAATAGTTCAACTCAACGCGCCCGATAAGAAAAACTTCTTATCTCCCCTCCTCGACCTGGACCAGGACCAAGACCAGGACCAGGACCCCATTAAATACCCAGGTAGATCAGCAATACTTCAAATAAAGGAGCAGCAATTTTAGCGAAGAATCTCACAAGAGCTATAATGCGCCGGACATTTTATACAAACGGGATAGAGCTTATGGGTGATCAAATAAATTCACAGGAATTCCACCTCTCCCTGGAACAGATTGCCCAGGCTTCAAGTAGCAGTACAGTGCGCTACCTGAATTACCGCGACAAGGTCGCCAGACTCGGACTGGAATATTCCGGTGCTGCGCCCTTCCCCGGCGTAACCACCGACTTCGCTCCGATACCTGAAGAACCGGGTTCACTTGAAGCCATCTGGTGTATCACCTTGCTGAGCCACTCTGTGTCCCTGCCTCAACTCCAGTACCTTTTGCGGTTTTTTGACGAGCAACAGTGGAGCCTCTTCGCCACCGATACTTTGGCACAGAGACAGGATCGCACCGTCATTCGCTTTCAAATTGATGGCGATCTCGATTTCGACAGCGCGCGCCTGGCCTGCCTGGGGGTAGCGGATGAGCTGGGAGTAGACCTGACCATCCAGGCCTCCGTTACCCAGAGGGTGCCGAAGCTGGCAGGCTTTGATATGGATTCAACCCTGATCGATGCCGAGGTTATCGACGAGCTGGCAAAAATTACCGGTATTGGCGACCAAGTCGCCGCCATCACCCAGGCCACCATGGCCGGGGACATAGATTTTTGCGAGAGCTTCAAACGGCGCATGGCCCTGCTTAAAGGATTTTCCGAACAGCGTTTGGCGGAAATTGCCCGGGAATTGCCGCTAAAAGAGGGCGCCTATGAATTACTGGCAGCCCTGCACGCACTGGGTTGTAAAACGGCACTGCTTTCTGGCGGCTTTACCTACTTCGCAGAATTCCTGCAACGAGAGCGCCTGCCCCTGGACTATACCCACGCCAATGAACTGAAATTCGCCAATGGAGCCCTGACCGGTGAAGTGGTGGAACCCATCATTGATGGCGATCGCAAACGCAAATTACTGCAGGAAATTGCCAGGGATTTAGACCTGGGGATGGAAAGCGTGGTCGCTATGGGTGACGGTGCCAACGATATTCCCATGTTGAATCTGGGGGAATTGGGTATCGCCATTCATCCCAAGCCCAAGGTGAGACTACAGGCGCCCCAGGCCATCAACCTGTTTGGCCTGGATGCCGCCCTCTACCTGTTTGGACTCAACGATCAACAAATCGCGAGGCTAGGGAAATAATTCAACTTAGCTCTTAAAGCATCGCATGAGGAAAAGGAAAACTCGGCCGCTTGTTGTTATCCGTACAAACACTGGGGCCGGGTTTTTGCCCACAACTGGCAATAAAAAGTCCCAGGACAACCAATAGTAAAGCCCGTTTATACATAGGTGCCTCCCTTCCTGAGTGAAATCTCTGGGGCAGCAGAGTACGCAAAGGTAATCCATTTGAACAGCGATTTAATGATTTTTATGCCAGAAATCTGGCGTATTAATCACGCTATCGTACCAGTTCGCTTATTTATAAAAACAAACTGAAAAAAAGCCTATAAGAATGCTTTGCGGAGAAAACTTTAGTATTAGCCAAATTGGTCGGGAAAAGAAAGAAAGAAAGGGAAGCTGCCGCAATCCAGATATTCTGTAGGGAAATTGCGGCAGCTGGGGAAAAGAGAGGATTAGCCCTCTTTTTTACCGTAGATAACCAGGCTGTTAACTTTCACTGTCAGCGGGTGATAACCCACCTTGGCACGCTCAAAAATACGCGCAGCCACATCTTTTTTACCGCTCTCAACCATATTGCGATACAGCGGGCGCAGGAACTTGTTTCGGCCGATGCTGGTAAGGAAGTTCTCCAGGCGCTCGAAGGCCGGCTCATAGTCATTGCGCACTGCAATCATCAGCCAGCTGAAAGCCACTTCGTTATTGCGGGATTCAGTCAGGCCAAAGGCGCTGTCCAGTTCCTTTAACTGCGCTTCCGTCAGTTTCTCCGGCATACCATCGAGGAAGTATTTCCACTGGTGGAAAGTCCAGCCTTTGGTATCGATATCCTTCGCCGCCAGTTTGCCGTCCAACCACTGTTGACGCACTGGATCCAATTTAGTGAAGGCATCGGACTGCGGATGCGGCGCACCTTCGGGAATACCCGGATCGAAGATCCACTGGAGGATACGATCGCGGTCCAGCTTGTCGGCGTGCTCAACCAGCAGGGTCTTGTCGAGGTACTTAACGAAATCCTCGGTGGTGATACTCTGGAAGGAGAAGTGGTTGAAGTACTCCATCAGGAAGCGGTCAAACGCTTCGCGGCCTACTTTCTGCTCCAGCTCATACAGGAACAGGGAGCCTTTCTCATAGGGAATATTGGAGAAGACTTCATCGGGATCACGGCCGCGCAGGTCGATCGCCATAATCTCATCGCGGGGCTCTTTATCGGCCAGATCCGCTTGCAGATCGTCATAGCCCAGGGCCATTTCCATCTGGTAGCGCTCATCACCGTAGACGAACTGCATAATGCGATTGGTCAAATAGGTGGTAAAGCCTTCATTCAGCCACAGGTCGCGCCAGCTGGCATTGGTCACCAGGTTGCCGGACCAGGAGTGGGCCAATTCGTGTGCAATCAGGGCCACCAGGCTCTTATCGCCGGCAATCACCGTCGGAGTGATAAAGCTAAGGCGCGGGTTTTCCATACCACCGAAGGGGAAGCTGGGCGGAAGAATCAGCAGGTCGTAACGATCCCAGTGGTAGGGGCCATACGCCTTTTCTGTCACTTCCAGCATGGATTCAGTATCGGCAAACTCCGCTGCTGCAGATTCCAGCATGGAGGGCTCAGCGTAGACACCGGTGCGCTCGCCCATGGGCTTGAACTGCAGGTCGCCAACCGCCAGGGCAATCAGGTAGGAGGGGATACGCTGGGGCATTTCAAACTCGTAGACGCCATCTTTGGCCGACTGCGGGTCATTGTTCGCACTCATAACTGCGCGCAGCTCTTTCGGGGTGCGTACAGTGGCGTTGTAAGTGATACGAACTTTCGGGGAATCCTGCAGCGGAATAAAGCTGCGCGCGTGGATCGCCTGGGCCTGGGTAAACAGGAACGGATGCTTTTTACCCGCAGTCTGCTGGGGCTCCAGCCACTGCACGCCAGAAGCGCCCGGCGCTGTGCGGTAGCGGATAGTAATGCTATCGGCATCTTCCGGCAGCTCAATATTCAGCGGAGTGCCCAGGTGACTGTCTTTCTCGCCCATAGAGAATTTTACTGGCGCGCCATCGGCGGATACAGAAACCACTTCCAGCTCGCGGGTATCGAGCACCATCGGCAGGTTCTTGTCATTGAGACGCTTGAAGTCCAGTTTGGCTTCACCTTCCAGAACCTTGCGGGAGAAGTCGACAGTCAGGTCCAGATCCAGGTGTTGAACCTGGTAATCATTGCTGTTGGCGAAAGAGTGGTAGTCCACACCGGACTGCGGCGCCTTTTCAACGCCGGGCTTCTTCTCGATTACAGCGGACGCCTTCATCGGCGCACTCGCACTGTCTAATTCGGCCTTGGAAGGCTCCGACTTGGAACAGCCTCCGGCAACGGCAAGGCCGCCAACGATCAGACTGGTACACAGTAAACGGGGCAACATGGGTCTACTCCCTGAATTCAGCTTTTCAATTTGCGCCACAGGATACCTGAGAGAGCGCAGATGAGAAACGACAGGGGCCTCTATGCCCGCCGCTGCCTGGCGCGCTAATCACTCGTGCGAGCCTCAGCTACCGACGGTCATGCCGCTAATTGCCAAGAAACCAGATTAATGTCTCAGTTTTGGCCCCTTAGGACGAATTTCATGACTAATAACAGTAAGGGGAGAAAAATACTGACCGGGGATTAATACATCGTTCACTTTACAGATTCAGACTGCGGTTCCTTTATAACAAGCACTATAAGGAGAACCCCATGTCTCTGTCCCGGAGGCGGTTTCTACAATTTTCCGGCGCCGGCCTGGCGGCCCTGCCCCTACTGAAAGCCTATGGTTCCGGCCAGGAGCCGTTCCAGCACGGCGTAGCCAGCGGTGACCCCCTGGCAGATCGCGTAATTCTCTGGACCCGTATCACCCCGTCCGCCGATCCGGAATTCCAGTCCATGGTGCCCTACACCTGGCAGATCGCCCTGGACCCGGAAATGACCATGGTAGTCAATAGCGGCAGTGGCATCACCGGGCCCGAGGTGGACTACACAATCAAAGTGGACGCCAGCGGCCTGCTGCCCGGCACCAGCTACTATTACCGTTTCTACTCTAACGGTATCGACTCGCCGGTAGGTCGCACCCGCACTCTACCCACCGGGCATGTGGACAAGCTGCGTTTTGCCGTTACCAGCTGCTCCAACTACCCCATGGGTTATTTCAATGTGTACCGGGAGATTGCCCTACGCGCAGACCTGGATGTGGTGCTGCACCTGGGCGACTACATCTACGAGTATGGGCCCGGCGGCTACGGTACCGACACAGGACTGGGCCGCGAGCCAATCCCCGCCAAGGAAATGGTGGATATCCAGGATTACCGTCAGCGTTACGCCCAGTACCGCTCCGATCCTGACTTGCAGGAAGTGCACCGCCAGCACCCGTTTATTTGTGTCTGGGACGATCATGAAACCACTAATAACGCCTGGGCCGGAGGTGCCGAGAACCATAATCCCCAGGACGGTGAAGGCGACTGGTTTATACGTCGCTCGGTAGCCAACCAGGCCTATTTCGAGTGGATGCCCATCCGCGATAACGGCATCTTTGATCTATTTGGTGACAAGGCAATCTATCGCAGTTTCCGCTTCGGCAACCTGATGGACCTGATGATGCTGGATACCCGCGTCGCCGCGCGATCCGAGCAGGCCAAATGGTTTGATCAGCAGACAGCCGATGACCCGGAGCGCAGTATCCTCGGTGCCCAACAGGAACAGTGGCTGCATAACAGTCTGACCCAATCCCAGTCGGATGGCGTGCGCTGGCGGGTATTGGGGCAACAGGTAATGATGGCGCAACTCACCCTGGCCCGGGATTTGTCTGTGAATATGGATCAGTGGGATGGGTACACCGCTTCCCGCGAGCGCCTGTTCGATCATATTGCGGACAATAATATCGACAACTTCGTAGTTCTCACCGGAGATATCCACAGCTCCTGGGCCTGGGACCTGGCCAGCAATCCGTTCAGCATTTTGAAATACGGGCGCTTGACCGGTCGCGGTGCCCTCGGCGGTGAATTTGTCACCCCCGGGGTAACCTCCAGCTTCCTGGACAAATCCCACCTGACCGATGTCGCCTCCATCGCCATGGACGGGTTGATACCACACCTCAAGTGGGTGGAGATCACCCAGCGCGGTTATCTGTTGATGGATGTTTCCCACTCCCGCACCAAGGCCCATTGGTATCATGTGGATACGGTCACCAGCCAGAATTACAAGGCTAGCCTGGCAAGGATCTATAAGCAGGAAGCGGGGCAGAACCATATCCAGCGCGCCTGGAATGAGAGTACTGCCGGGGAGCTGGTACCGGCTCCGGCACCACAATACGGCGCACTGGCCCGCAACACCATCGCCGCCCTGCGCAGCCGCTACAACGTCTAATTTACAGACATTAAAAAACCGCCCCCCTGTAAAGGCGGAGCGGTTTTTTAACACTTGAAGCGTGAAATCATTCGAGACTGAAGTCGAAATTCATATCTTCCGCTGGTGCCTGCACATAGTAGCCCTGAATGTAGTCGGTACCGGTCTGCCACAAAGTCGGCAACATGCTGGCCTGCTCAATATGGGGCACTATCACCTTGGTATCCGCCTCACCCAAACGCTGTACCAGCCCTGACAGGGAATCACTGCTTTCACCTTCATCCTGAACTTCGCGCACGAAAGAGGGGTCGATCTTGGCGATATCCACTTTCACATGCTCCAGCGCCTTGAACGGATTGAGTCCGGTGCCGAAATGACACACGGAGACGCGACAACCCAATTGCTGTACCTGAGTGGTAAAGTCCCGGGCCGCGTGCAGGTTGCTGTTAATGTCCTCCTGGCGCAACTGGAAGATAACCGTCCCCGGCGCTACCTTGGCTGCTTTAAAGGCAACCGCCAGCCAGCCGGGCAAACTGCTATCCACCAGTGAGGCAGTTGTGATATGCAGCATCAGGGAAATATTTTTGCCCTCAGCCCTGGCGGCGGCAGCGGCTTTGATCGCGGTGATAATTACCCAGCGATCCATCTTCGCCGACAAGCCCGCATCGCCGAGTTCCTGCAGGAAGGCCAGCGGCGCTAGCTCTTCCTTGTCGTCGAGCATACGCACCAAAACTTCGTACAACTGCTCGCCGGTTCCCTGCAAACTGAGAATTGGCTGATAGAGCAACTTCAGGTTGCCGGCTTCCAAAGCCTGAACCACCCGTGCACGGTGATAGGTATCCGCGTCGGCACCACCTTCGGTATCCGGCTCATAGAGCGCAAAATTCCCACCTTTCTTTTCTTCACCAAGAGCCTGCTTGTGGGCAGATAGGGCCTGGTCCAGCACCTGCTGTGCACCGCTGGAGGCCTCACTCATCAGGGAAATACCGATAGATGCGGTGATTTGCAGAGTTTTGCCATCAGCATCGAAGATGGTGTCGGAAATCTTTTTCAACATGTCCC
Organism: Microbulbifer sp. A4B17; assembly: GCF_003076275.1. Classification (NCBI taxonomy): domain Bacteria; kingdom Pseudomonadati; phylum Pseudomonadota; class Gammaproteobacteria; order Cellvibrionales; family Microbulbiferaceae; genus Microbulbifer; species Microbulbifer sp. A4B17. The sequence goes on along the minus strand of NZ_CP029064.1, from coordinate 425,017 downwards.
GCGCGCGCTGCTCGATGCTGTCCGGGGTCGTATTCGGGCTGAGCAAGCAGAAGGCATCCTCACTGTATCGAGCCAGGGTATCGCCACTGCGCTGGCAGGATTTGAGTAATTCCGCCATGCCTTTTTGCAGCGCATCGGCGCCGGCCACCCCCACAACTTTCAGAACTTCATCTTCAAAGCGATCCACTTCGATTAGCATCAGACCACCAGTATTGTGAGAGTCCGCAGCGGATTTGATGCTGGAATCCAGTACCTGCAGGAAGTGCTGACGATTAAACAGGCCAGTGAGCGGGTCGCGGTTCTTGATGTCGCTGAGCTGCGCTTCCAGCTGCTCTGTATCACCCCGGCGCGAAGCAATGCGCACCTGTAGACAGCGCTCATCATCGTAAGTGGTACTGAGCACTTCTGCACGGGTGGGCAGGGATTCACCGGAGGCGGTTTTGGCGGTAAATTTCCACTCTTTCGCCTCCAGCTCGTTATTGTCGATAGCACAACCTTTGAGGAATTCGCGCCCCGCCTCCTGCTCATTTTCCGCCAGCATATCGATCAGCGGCTGATATTCAATATCCTCGCCGGAGTCGTAGCCAAAACGCTCGGCAAGGGAGTCGTTGGCGTAGACAATCAGGCCATCGGAAATATAAGCAATGGCATCTTTGGAGCTGTCGAGCAGCTCTTTGGCGCGCTTAAGGGTGGCGTGATAGCGGCGGTCATGCAGACGCGCCTGACGCCGATTTGCCAGCGCTACCAGCTCCCGCTGTATCACAAAGAGAAGGTGCTGGTCTTCATCCACCACCACTACATCGCGGGCCCCGAGTTTCAGCCCCTCTACCACAGGCTGGGCGCCGCTGCGCTCGGTCAACATAATTACCGGAACGTCTTTTTGCAGCTTACTGATGGTCCGCAAGGCAACTGAGGGCGGCACTTGGGTGCTGCTTTCGGCAGCGATCACCAAGTCCCAGGTTTTGTCCTGAAGCAAGCGGTTAAACACTGCCTCGCTGGCCACATGCTGTGCTCGATTGGGGCGGCCTGCGTTGTGCAGCATACTCACAAGGCGTTGGGCTTCCGATGGGGTATCGTGAATCAGGAGAAGTCGTATTGTGTCGTTGCTACTCATTACTTGCTCTATTTTTTTAATGGCGGCACACAGCTACCGCTGGCGGTAATTTTAGGGGGCGTCGAGGATGGCATACAAGGGTAGATGAAAGTGGTACCTGTGATCTAATTCACACAACGCTCCCTGTCAAAAGTGTCCGCCTGTCTCCATCTGCGGTCCGATTACCGCTATTCAAATTTTCCCGATGTAAATGCCTGCCCTTGGAATAGGCCTATCGGGAAAACGGATTAACCGCGCAAATATATCGAGCGTTGGTGCAGAGCAGTTAGCATAGATCAATTTGACGAAAATTTATTTATCAAGCCTAGCGTTTCCCGAGATCCTCCCTCTCACCAATCCCCTCAACCGATTGATAACAAGTCCATCTTCAATAAATAAGCTCATAGGCCCGATTCAATAGGGAAGCCCCATCACCGGGCGCGCAAAAAAACCGTCATACGTACGTACCTGTTTCAGGTATGGGGAAGTGGATTAAATACACTTTTCGGTGACGAAAAACTCAATTGGCACACCTGTAAAAATTGTTAACAGAGGCGCCAAACAATCGCACCTAACAGTTCTGCTAGGTGACGTTCACCCCCCTCGAACTTAGTCTAGCCGCCGGTATTTATGGCCGCTGGCCAGATGCAGGGAAGCAATTGGTGGGGAAGTTTCCAACCACCCGACTCAATTACAGAGCCAGTTCCCTCAGCCAGCTCCACAGTTTTTCAAACGTCATCAGGAAACCGACATGGAACAAGTTGAGAGCAAACGCCCTGCCACTTCCAAAAAAGCCCGCAAAAGTGCACAGGAAAAAGCTTCCCCATCGAAGCGCGAGCCCACTACGCCACTGGAGCCGGCTCCGCCCGCCAACACCGCGCTTTTTCCCGCTACCACAGAAGTGCGCGAAAATCGCGAGCACGTGCTCTGGTATGACTCCAATGTGCTCAAGACACTGGATGAAGAAACCCGCAAGGCTATTATCCAGCGTCTAGGTCAGGGCCGTTACAACGGGATTGTCCTCTACGCCGATAACTTTGAGCTTTTAAATGAAGCCGTTTCCCCCAGGTTGCAGCGAGTGGTTCACCTGGAGGATATGGGTGAGTGGGAAAAATTCGGCAAGCTGTTACAGGAAACTGCCGGTAAAGAAAAACCCGCGATCGTATCCAGCTACGAGGCCCAGATACTGAGCGCAGCCAGTGAAGCCGGCCTGCGCACCAGTCTGCGTATTCATGTAGATAATGCCGAGAGCCTGCACACGTCTTTTCACCAGGGCATGCACTATGACCACCTGATGGTGTCCTTCAAAGATCCCACCAATATTCCTCTTGAGCTGGTAATTGCAGAACTGCACAAAACCAACACCGTTCTGCTGAAAGAGGTCAACCAGGATGTGGACGATGCAGTAATCGCGCTCGGCGTCCTGGAACTGGGCAGTGACGGCGTCCTCGCCTCTTTCACATCCATGGAGCAGTTCGACCGTTTTGCCAACAAGATGGATGCGCAAACTTCACCAAAAATTGATATTGAAGTGGGCGTCATCGATCGCATCACTCATCTGGGTCTGGGCTATCGAGCCTGTATCGATACTACCCATATGTTCAATCCGGATGAGGGCATCCTGGTGGGTTCCACCTCTACCGGCGGTATTCTCTGCTGCCCGGAAGTGTTCCACCTGCCCTATATGGAGCTGCGCCCATTCCGTATCAACGCCGCTTCCGTACACAGCTATGTATTCCAAAGCAATGATCGCACCAGCTATATCAGCGAGCTGCGTGCCGGCAGCCAACTGACCACGGTGAACTCCAAAGGCGAAACCCGCCAGGTTTACGTGGGGCGCACCAAAACGGAAATCCGCCCGCTGCTACTGATCGAAGCCACCTTCCCGCAAAACCGCAAGGTCAACATCATCATGCAGGACGACTGGCATGTGCGCGTGTTCTCCGACAAGGCGACCCCGCTGAATGTCACCGAGCTAAGGCCCGGCGATCGCGTGTTGGGATTCGGCACTGAGCCCGGCCGCCACGTCGGTGTGAAAGTCGACGAACACATTATCGAACTCTGATTTTCCCGCCCGGAGGCGCGCTGCGCCTCCGCCAAACCACCGATCGGAAATACAAGGAGTGTGAAAGTGCACCAGGTACTCATTACCGGCGCAACCGGCTTTGTCGGCAGCGCACTGGCGGCAAACCTTTTAGCTCGCGGTGTTAAAGTCATCGCCCTATCCCGCAACGATCCAGACAGTATCCGCACGATTAATGCCGTACTCACCGCTGCGCACGGCTGCCAGCTGGATGTGAGCGGCGCGGTTGAGAACCACCTGACTGTGATCGATACCGATTTCAGCGAGCTGGAAAATATCCTCGCCACAACCGACCTCAGCGGTGTTACCGAGGTTTGGCATGTGGCAGCGGAGATGAGCTATTCGCCTCATAAACTGGAAACCGCCATTAACACCAATGTGGGCAATACCGCACGGCTCTACCAAACCGTTCAGCAACAGGCCCCCAGATGCCGACGTTTTTACTATGTTTCCACGGCCTATGTCGCAGGTATGGCTGGCGGTGAAGTGAAGGAGGAGCTGCACCCCTTCAGCCAGATGGTGAATACCTACCAGACTACAAAATGGAGTGCAGAACACTCCCTGCACCTGCTGTCACTGCGCAACAGCCTGCCGATCACTATCTTCCGCCCCAGCGTAGTTGTGGGCCACCGCCACACCCACTGGGTGCACCGCAACGGTTTTGGTTTTTACATGTTCCAGGATGCCATGTTGGCCGTCGCCGGCGCCGGGAATTGCGATCTCGCCATCGACCTGTTGCCAGAGCCGCGCCTGGACCTGGTTTCCGTGGACCAACTGTGCGCTGACGCCTGTTCACTGACCTTACGCAGCGAAGATCCCGGAAAATTTGAGGTATTCCACTGCTCCGGTGGCGTTGCAGTACCGGCGGAAAAAATGGTGCAGATTTGGGCGGATGTCGCCGGGGTGAAGGCACACCTGGGTAATCCCACCACCTCTGTCGAGCAAAAATTCGATCGGGCCGTCAGGCTCAACCAGCGCTTTATGCGCATCGAGTGGCACTTCGACCGCTCCCGCCTGGATGCCGTTACCGGGCGCACCGAGCCTGTCAAACCTCTATCCGCCGAAGAAGTCTGGGGCCTCTGTGCCTGGTATGCCGGCAAACCTACAAACTCCAAAACCAGTGAGGCCGAAAAGGCTGCAACTGCCGAAGTGATCTGAGGAGTTGGCTATGGACAGTTTCACCGCATCTACAACAGCCGCCAATGTCGCCTTTACGGCCCCCCAGCCCATCGATGCCATGGCCGAGTTTTTTATCCATTTAGGTGAGCTGGCCAACGTCAACACCAACCAGATCCTGATTGTCAGTGGGCGGATTCAACCACAGTTGCTGGAGCAGAGTGTGCAGCGCGCGGTGCGCCAGATACCGCTGCTGCGCACCCGCCCCAAGGGCCAGCAGCTATATGAAGTAAATACCGGGTCCTATCAATGGGTCCACTGCCTGGAGTATGTAGGCGCCTGCGATTTCAACGACCACGATTTTCGCCAGTTGCTGATGGACTTCAGCTCAACGCACCGCCTGCAGTGGTGCGACCGTCCGCCCCTTCAGGTTTTGCTGGTCAACGGTGGCAATGGACACAACTCCTGCGTCTACCTGAGCAGCCACCACGGTGTCGCCGACGCCCGCAGTGACTGCCTGCTGCTGCGCGCGATTATCGATCACTACGCCCATATTAGCGGCGTGCCTGGTGCCGTTGCCACCAATCAACCACTGCCCTTCACACCACTGCCGGAAATTCGTCCAGACTGGTTCCGCCCCCTGAAGCGCGGCTATCGCTGGCTACAGGCGTTCGCCAGCGTGGGACTCGATCTGATGCGCAACGACAGTGGCATGCCGGTAAAGCTGCGCGGACAGCGCTGGGAGACTGACGATAACAACCGGGAAATCGGACACCTGGATTTTTTCCAGAGCCTGATGCCCAGAGCCCTGGAAGAGCGCCTGGCCAGCACAGCCAAAACCAATGGGGTCACTATCAACACATTGTTGTGTACCGCCCTGGCGCGACTGATGGAAACCTCCGGCCGGCACAAATCCGGCTATTTGCGCATGACCTGCGCGGTGAGCCTGCGCCGGCTAATTGATCAACGCTACGATCACAGCTTCCGCAACTACCTGATCCCCATCGGGATTCGCCTGCGCACCGGTCAGAGCACCCCGGCGCTGATAGAAAGCATGCACAGTGCCATGGCAGAAGCTCGGAGCAATGATCGGGTCAGCACTGAACTCGCCAGACTGGAAACCCTGCTGCCGATACTGCGTCTGCGCCCCCTGCACGGCCTAGCCCGGCGCCTGCTGAACCGGGCACTCGGTACCAATGCCTGTTACTCCAATCCCGGGCGAATAGAAGAGGATTTCTCTTCTTTTGGCTCAGATGAGCACCAAACCCAAAGCTACGTGGGTTTCGGCTGCTTGGTGCCGCCCTACGACTTCATTCTCTACACGCCCACGGTCAATGGCCGGATGCAGTTGGATCTGGTTTATCGCCGCTCGGCGTTTGCCGACATCCACGCAGAATTCGCAGCACCCTTCCTGGGTGAGCTGCGCAAGCTGCTGGACGAGCTGTCACCCACTCACCGGAGTTGATGCACCATGAGCTACGCCATTGCTGTCCCCTTAATCCTGGTATTGGGCTACCTGACTTTTGTTTTGTTGCGACTCGGTTACTGGGGGCGTCTCTCCCTGCTGGCCAGCTGGGACAACCGCGTCGATCAAGCACTGGAATTTGCCACGCGCCGCCACGGTGACCGCGAGCTGATCGAACTCACCCGACCACTTAGCTGGAGCCGTGAACAACACTGGAGTGCCGCGTTGATACTCCGCACCGTGCGCCAGCTATCGGCCTGTTGGAGCCACCTGGGTGTCAGTGCAGGGGATCGGGTAGCAATCTACAAAGCCAACCAGTTCGACTACTTCCTGTTCTCCGTCGCCGCATTGCGTATCGGAGCTATCGCAGTGCCCATCAACGGCAATGTCGCCCCCGAGACAGCGATAGGTTATATGGAGCGCATGGGGGTGAAACTGTTGGTAACAGATACCAGTGGCTGGCAAAAACTCACCGCAAACGGCGCTGGCAGCACTTTATTTAGCGGGTTGACCGGTACAGTTCTTACGGATAGCAACAACCACCTGGCTCCAAAGGTACGCAGCCTGGCTGTATTGCTGCTTGAACCTCTGGCCCCGGTGCCAGAATCCCCGCGAGGTGCCGCCGACCCGCTCTATATCGTCCACACCTCGGGTACCACCGGCGTACCTAAAGGCGTGATTCTGAAACAGGAAGGCATCGCTCAGTCCCTGCGCTCTATAGTGCTGTTCAACCCAATCTCCACCCGTGACCTGGCCTGCTTTGCCCTGCCACTTAACCACCAGGTTTCCCATCTCTACCTGCACGGCATGTTGATGATGGGGATACACGTAATCCTGGATGACAAGCTGGAAGCAAGGGAGCTGGTGTCACAGTTACACAACCGCAAGCCCAGTGTTTTTTTTGGGTTCCCTATCACTTACACCCGCCTGATGGAATCCGGGGCCCTGGACCAGCCCTTGGACAGCGTGCGTATCTGGGGTACTACCGCCGATGCCAGCCACGAGGTGCAGCAGCGCGCATTTATCGCTCACGGCTCCTTCTTCACCCGCTTGGGCTTGCCCTGGCGCGGCTCACTGTTTGTGGATGGCCTCGGTTCCAGTGAAGTGGGAATCGCGGCGCTCCTGCGAATCACTACCCCCTGGACCAAGCACTTCGACCGCCGCGTGGGACGCAAGACCCCCCTGGGTCCGATGATCAAGATTGCCGACGCCGATGGTGTTCCTGTGGAAAAAGGCCAGGTGGGGCGCTTGATGATCAAGGGCAAGAGCATGTTCGACGGATACTGGAATGCCCATGATGTCTACTACGCCTCAACGCTGGATGGCTGGTGGTTTACCGGGGATATGGTGCGCCAGGGCAGCGATGGAGAAATCGTTCACCTGGACCGGGAAGTGGACGTGATCCACAGTGCCGCAGGGCCGGTTTACACCCTGCCACTGGAGGAGGTTGTGTTAAAGCAAGGCGGTGTTCTCGACACTTGTGTGTTCGGTTTACGTCCTCACCCGGAAGGGCCCGAAGTACCGGCAGCCGTTGTTGCTCCGCAGGCAGGTGTCGACCTGACAGATGCAGAATCCCTGCGTCAAAGCCTCAATGCCCTGCTCCCGGGCCATCAGCGACTGGATTACTTGTGGGTGATCGACTGGGCTGAATTCCCCATAGGTGCCACCGGTAAAACTCTTAAGCGCCGCCTGCGCGAGCGTTACAACCCGATAGTGCAGCAATCGCGAACGGTAATCACGGAGGCAGCCTCGTGCGAAAGCAAAGCCTTGGAAAGCGCCTGATTGCCCTGGCCACATTCACTGTGGCTATGCCTGTCCTGGGCCAGACCCAGTGGGCCTTCGATACCAGCAGCAATAGCAAAACCTGGCGCAGTGACTACGAACTGAGCCTGCAGGCGATCTATGAACGTGAGCGATTGGCTGAGACTCTGGGAGATGACGACACCCGGCGCAGCGCCGCCGAGCTGCGCCTGGATTTACAAATGCGCTGCACCAAAGGCTATTGCGACGGCACCCGAATCGTTCTCAAACCCCGCCTTGCTGCGGACAAAGATGAGCGTCCGGCAACAATGCCAGATCCTTACCCCGACTGGTTTGCCGAAGGCTACCTGCTTTACGAAACAGAAGAGGGAACCCGATTCGGCGCTGGCAAGCGCCTGCAGGGCTGGGGGCCATCATTGCTCTACAGCCCTACGAACCGACTGTTTCCCGACAACGGCGCCGTGACACCGCGCCGGGATATTCCCGGCAAACCCATGGCTTTTGCCAGTACTGATATCTCCGCCCGGGCGCGCGCCAGCCTGTTGGTGGCGGACCCCCGCCTGGATACCGTAGACGCCATCGACAGCGGAGGCAGCTTCCAGCTGACCCGAGCCGAGTGGAATTGGGTTGAGGGGCAGGTGACAACTGTCGGCGCTGTCGCCGCTGGTGGTGGCGGTTTCCAGCCCTATGCCGGCGGTTACGTCCAACACGGCCTCGGCGATGCCTGGACCCTCGGTGCAGAGTTTGCCGCCTCCCGGGGTTACGCGGAATCCAGTGACACAGGTATCGAGCTGACGCAAAACCGCAGTCACTGGCGTTGGGACGGTGTGATCAATCTGCGCTACGGCGCCACTTCCGGCGCCGAAACCGGCCTGGAGCTTATCTATAACGGCTACGCCCTTAGCGAGGCCGAACTGCGCAACCCGCAGCTCGCCGCCCTGCCGTCAGCGGGCCGGGGGCCATCTCGCAACCGCCCGCTGCACCCGTTTGTACAGCGCCACTATGCCCTGCTGCAAACCACCTGGCCAAAGTTGTTTGGCGACCGCCGCTGGAGCCTTACCGCCAGATTACTTCAGGGCCTGGATCAGTCCAGCAGCAGCGGTTTTGCCGAACTTTCCTACAGCCCAAGCGACAGCGTCACCCTCTATTTAGGTCTCTCCGGCAGCCGCGCCAACGAGGATCTGGAGCTGAGCCAACCGGTGACCAGCAGCAGTTACCTGGCTGTGGACCTCTTTTTCTGAACGGAACACACGAATAGAGCGAAAAAATGGAGAACAAGATGAACCTGGTCGAATTTGAATCTGTGACCAAGCGCTACCTGCTCGGCGAAGTCGAAGTAACCGCCCTCAACAACGTCAACTTTACCGTGCAAAAAGGCGACTTTGTCGCGATAACCGGACCCAGCGGTAGCGGTAAAACCACCATGCTGAATCTGATCGGCTGCCTCGACAGCGCTACCTCTGGCGAGATCCGCGTGGCCGGTCAACCGGTCAGCAAACTCAACGATCGCGACCTGGATACCCTGCGCTCCCGCACCTACGGCATTATTTTCCAGAACTTCAACCTGGTGCCGGTATTGAGCGCATTGGAAAATGTCATGCTGCCCCTCTACCTGCACGGACTGAGTAAGACGGAAATGCGTCAGCGCGCCCAGGCATCCCTGGCCGCTGTTAACCTGAGTCGCTTTGCCGGCTTCCGCCCGGACCAGCTGTCCGGCGGCCAGCGGCAGCGGGTCGCAGTGGCCAGGGCACTGGTGACAGAACCAAAATTGATACTGGCAGATGAGCCCACCGCCAGCCTGGACACCGCCAGCGCCCTCTCCCTAGTGGAGTTAATGAAACAGCTGAACCGGGAGCAGGGCGTCACCTTTGTCTTTTCCACTCACGACCAGCGTCTGCTGCAACACGTCAAACGTGTAGTGGAGCTTCGCGATGGCCGCCTGACCGACAGTGCCGCTGAAGCTCCGCTGACCAGCTTAAAAACTGACGAAAGCGAGGTGGCGTGATGTGGTCAATGGCTTTTCGCAACCTGTACCGCGACCGCAGGCGCACCTTCGCCACTGTGATAGCGGTGGCCGTAGGTTTGTTTGCGGTGCTGATGTTTCTCAGCTATATCCGCTTCGTTGAAGGGTCACTGGCCTCGGTCGTAATCTATCGCGACGCCAATGCCCATGTGCAGGTGTATCGCACCGATGGCCCTGAACAGCTGGCCGCCTCCCCAGCCCAGTATTCGCTGGATAAAAGTGAGCAGGCCCTGATCCATAGGGTGAGCGCCGAGCTGCCCCACTTCCTGCGCGCCTCCAACCAGTTGGCCGGCGTGGGAGTAGTGCAGGCAGGCAATGAAAATGCCGTATTCCTGGCCCGGGGCATAGACCCGGCTTTTGAACGAGCGCTGCAAGAGGCCAGCCCCCTGGCCGCCACTCCACCGCCGGAGGATGGGCTGCTCCTTACCACCCAACTGCAGGATCTGCTCGGCTATCCCCCCAAAGGCACCGAGCTGCAGATGTTCAGTGCTTCCTACGCCAACCGGATCAATGCAATCGAGGCGCCCCTACTCGGTGACTTCTCCACCGGTATTGAAGCTATCGAAGACAAGGGGCTCAAGGCACCGCTGGCGCTTCTACAATCCCTCTACGATACCGATGCCGTCTCCAGGGTGGTGATTCAACTCGACGATCGCCAGCACAGTGGCCCATTCCGCCAGCAACTGGCGGCAGACCTGGAGAACAAGGCGCCGGGCCGCTTTGAAGTGACCACATGGGATCACCCCCAGATCGGCCAGCTCTACACCAGTTTTATGGGTTTCTTTAACATGGTCTTCGCCTTTACCGGCCTGGTGGTGTTCACTATTGCCCTCACCACCATCCAGCACACCCTGGCGATGAATGTCGCCGATCGCACCCGTGAAATCGGTATGCTGCGCTCGCTCGGCTTTAGCCGTAAACGCATCGCCGGCCTGTTTGTCAGGGAGAGCCTTCTAACCACCATCGCTGCAGCAGTGGTCGCCACCATTTCGGCTTATATTGCGATGCTTGCCCTCGGCGCCGCCGGTGTTGAAACTCAATTGCCGCGTATCTCTGAAGCGGCCCGGCTGGACCTAGACCTTCCACTGTCTACTGCCCTCGGCGCAATTGCCTGTGTCGGAGCCGGTATCACTCTCGGAGCCCTGCTTACAGCGCGCAAAAAGGTTGGCGGAGAAGTTCGCCCCGGGCGCCGCAGTGTGCCGCTCACCCAATTACTTTCTGCCACAGCCAGTGTGGTATTGGCCCTGACCCTGTTCCCCATGCAACCCCAGGCAATGGAGCCAGTGGAAGTGACAGCTACCGCCACTCCAGATGAGGAAGTCATGCGCCACTGGCTGCGCGAGGCAGACCTGGCGCGTGGAGGCTGGGGCAGCTACCAGTGGAAGTTGCGCATTCATACTGAAGACCCCGCCGGCGCCACCGAGACCGATTACGATATCGCCGTGCGGGATGGACGGGCCCTGGCTATGACAACTGCGCCCAGACGTTACCGGGGTGAGAAAATACTTATCGCCTCCCGCGCCATGTGGTACGCCAAACCGGGACTGCGCAAACCCATCAGTATCAGCCCGCAACAACGACTCGTAGGTGAGGCAGCCAACGGCGATATCGCCTCCACCCAGTATGCCCGCGACTACACGCCGGAATATCTGGGTAGCGCTGAAATTAATGGGACGCCCTGCCACAAGCTGAAACTCACCGCTGCTACTGACAGCGCCACCTATGAATCCATCGTTTATTACCTCGATAAAAACACTCTGCTGGGAGTGAAAGCGGAATTCCTCACCGCCAGCGGTATGCCCCTCAAAATCGCCCTGTTTGAGTACGGCAATCAAGTGCAGGTGGGAGATAGGAAACAGCCTTTTGTGTCGCAGATGAAGATCGTCAACGCGAACTTTCCCGACCGCTACAGCGTACTTGAGTACGCCCAGGTATCACTGGCCAACCCGCCGGAAAGCCTGTTTACCGTCGACACACTGATGACTCTTTAGGAACCGACATGACCGCTAAATTATTGCTGACAATGTCCCTGCGCAATTTGTGGCGCCAGGGACGCAAAACCCTGGGCACTTTTGTGGTAATGAGTATCTCGGTACTCGCTCTGTGCCTTCTGGCCGGCTACACCCAGTCCAGTGTGGAGCTGATTCGCGATGCCTTTATGCACTGGGGTGCACGAGGCCACCTGGTGATTGAAAGGCCCGGTTCGGACCTAGCTAGGCAGGTCGAGGGTGCTGGGCAGTTGCCGCTTACCTCCGAGCTGCAAGAGGATATCAGCTCAGTGCTGGCATCTGATCCAGACGTTGTCGCCAGCGCTCGTATCCTGCGTATTTCCGGCATGGTCTCCAATGCCCAGGTAAGCAGTATCTTCGCCGGTATCGGCCAGGATGTGCAGGAAATCCGCACAATCAAGGGGCCTGCCTATGAGTACGATGTGGTAGCGGGCACTCCACTGTGGATGGAAACCCGCGCTGAACCCCTGATACTTGGCCAGGGGCTGGCAGCGATACTCGGCTGCGAAATTCCCTCGGTGGGCTTTGCGCCGCTGCAACCTGGGGACACCCCTGAGTCACGCCCCATCAACTGCCCGCCCGGACCGTTGGAGCTGACCGCCACCACCCGTGGAACCGCCAGGGTCAACGCAATACGCGCGGTACCCACCGGCATCATGGACTGGGGTATTAAAGAGATAAATGACCGACTCGTAGTTCTGCCAATGGCCGATGCCCAGGCCCTGCTGAACACTTCCGACGTGAGTGAGTATCACGTTTTACTCCGCGATACAGCCGATGTCAGCAGGGCACAGGCCCGAATCAAGGAACAGCTGCATCAGGCGGGACTCAGCGATATCGAGGTATTCCTGTGGTCCGATCGCGCCGCTTTTTACCACCAATTTAAAGCGGTGCTAAGCGGCTTCCTCAACTTTATTGCAATCATCGCCTGCGCCATTGGCTTTACCAGCCTGTTGAATGCCAGCTATATGAACTTTTCCCAACGCTCACGGGAGTTCGCCACCCTGCGCAGCCTGGGTTTTACCCGCCGATTTGTGCTGACACTGACGGCTCTGGAAAACAGCTGGCTGGCCCTGGCCGCCACGGCCCTGGGTATCGCCATCACCGCTGCGATTGTTTGGGCAGTGCGCGCTGCACAAATTATGTGGACACCGCCGGGCTCAACTAACGCTATTCCCGTCGATCTCGCCTGGGTCATTCCCATTTACCTGGCAACTGCTTGCGCCGTGGTAGTGATTGCAGCTGTCGCCAGCGCCATACCCACTCGCAAAATACTGAGCAGGCCGATTCGCGCGGTGCTCTCCGACGCCTAACCGCCAGCTCAAAAGTTAAGGAGAAATTTCAATGACTGAAATGGCACGAAATAGGCGCTGGAAGCGCTTTGTAGACCCTCAATCCGGCAAAGCGTTGGTGGTCCCCCTGGATCACGGCCTGACTATGGGCCCTATTGCCGGTATCCATCGGCCGGATGAAATGCTCAGCTGGCTCGACACAGACGCGGTAACTGGCATTGTCCTGCACAAGGGCCTGGCGGAGCGTCTCGGCGGCAAGCTGAACTGTGGGCTGATTATTCACCTCAATGGTTCGGTCTGCACCGATGAGCAGCCGGACCTCAAACAGCTGGTCACCACCGTGGAAGCTGCAGTGCGCCTGGGGGCTGATGCCGTTTCGATCCAAACCAATTTCTCCGCAGCAACCGCATCCCACAATTTGCGCTTGATCGGCCACGTTGTGGATGAAGCCCACGCCTGGGGAATGCCAGTGCTGAATATGGTTTATGACAAGGGCAGCGATGCCCAGGGCCTTGAGCGCCTGCGTCACTTTATGCGCGCCGCTGTAGAGCTGGGCGTCGATGCACTCAAAGTGGCGGCACCGCAAAACCTGCAACGCATCCCCGAGCTTATCGACGGAATTCAGGACCACACACCCGTGTTATTTGCCGGTGGTGCCCTGGCAGGTGAACGCGCGTTAATCGAGCTGGCTGCGGCGACAGTCGAGTTTGGGGCCGGAGGCATCTGTGTTGGGCGCAATGTATTCCAGCGCTCCAACCCCGCCATAACCCTGATGCAACTGCAAAGCGTATTCCGCGATGACGTGCTATCGGAAAACGGCTTCGCCCGCTCATTGACTCTCAGCCAACAAGAGCCGGAATTGGCCCTATAAAAAATCGCTGGAAATGCAGCTCAGCGCTGCACCAAAAACATAGTGCGCCAGCTCAATTGCTGGTGCCAGCAGGCAATTAAGGAGGAGCCCTGCCGTGAACCCACTAGATTCCAATCAAGGATGTGTCGACCTGCTGGTCGACCGCCATGTTCGCGATGGCCGGGGCGACTACCCTGCGCTGATTGAAATCGGACCCTCCGGTCGTCGCAGTGTCAGTTACCGAAAATTGCAACAGCTGACCTTTGCCGCAGCCATTGATCTGAACTTACATCTGGCCGGTAGCCGCACCCAGCAGCGCATCGCTCTGGTGGGCGGGGCCACACTGGAAAATACCGTTTACTGGCTGGCGGCCATGCGCAGCGGCCACCTTCCATTTATGGTTCACCCGGCCCTGCCCCAGGGACACTACCGCAATTTATGGGAGGATTTTGACCCCAAAGTGATCCTGGCAGATCCCACTGTGGATGGCTCAAACCTGCGCGCACCTTTCGAGCCTATGTCATCAATAGAGGACTTGGACAACCTGGAAGTGGGGCCGGTGGAGACCAGTGAAATCAGTCGGCTAGCGGCAGACCTGGACCTGAGACCCGCCCTGGTGCTGGCCACTTCAGGCTCCACCGGGAAACCGAAACTCTGTGTGCACAGCCACCGCTCTTTTTGGGAGTTCGAGCGCACAGTCAGTCGCCCACTGTGGAATATCCGTGCAGAGGACCGGGTACTTGCCAGTACCGGCCCCTTCTTTTCCTTTGGTTTGCAGGGGCTGCACGTTCCCCTGAGCCGGGGTGGCACTGCAATTATGTTACCCCAGTGGAAACAGCACACCGATTTTCTCGAGGTTATCGAAGCGGAAAAAGTCAGTGTATTTCTCGCCGTACCAACCCTCTATCATTTATTAATGTCCCGCGCGGAACGCGAATATCAGCTAGAGCATTTACGACTGTCACTCTCTGCCGGTGAGAGATTACCTCCTGTAGTACGCAGACGCTGGCAGGCCTGGAGCGGCGCACAAATTCTCGACTCAATTGGTACGACTGAAACCTTCGCTCCCTATTTATCCGAATTGGCAGGTGCTGAAGGGGCTTTGCAAAAAGTGGAGGGATTTCGCTACACAGAAACCCCTCACGGTGACGGTGGCGATATAAGTCTGTCTTTATCCCAGGGCTGCCTGATGCTCGGCTACCTGGCACCCGCTACCGGCGAACTACAAACTGCAAAGCAGCCCTTTGCAACCAGTGATCTTTTCACGCGAGGTAATGACGGGTTTCATTTTATTTCCCGCGACAGTGAGCGAATTAAAGTGGCTGGACACTGGGTAAGCCCTCAGGAACTTGAGGAGTTTTTACTCACCGATAAACGGGTAGTCAAAGCGGCGGCCCTGCCTATCGAAACGGACGAAGGGCTGACCCGATTGCGCGCTTATGTGGTAGCCAATAATAGCGGCTACTCGGCAACCGCACTGGTGAACGACCTGATGAAAAGAATTCGAGAGCACCTGCATCCCCGCGCTCTTTGCCCCGACCGCATTGAGCTCGTAGAGGATATTGCCAGTACCCCCAGTGGCAAACTCAAGCGGCAGGAACTTCGCAGCTTTATCGGTCAGCAAACAGCGCGCGCCGGCGTAGTGTTAGCCTAAGGTCTGATTAAACCAATGGAGAGTGCCCTGGCTACAGCCTGGCGTCGGTTGGAAACACCGAGTTTCTGTATCACATTGCGAATATGGAAATTCACAGTGGCCTCGGAACAGCCAAGAATCCTGGAAGTCTCCCAGGATGTCTTGCCCACTGCCGCCCAATGCAGGCACTCCCCTTCGCGGCGGGTGAGCCCTATTTCAATTGCGGCGGCCCCCTGATCAATACGGCTGATCGCCTCATAAGCGTATGAAGCGAGCAGTTGAATCATCGGCATGGTTTCCTGTAACCAACCGCCGAGCTGTGGAGTGTAAGTGGCACCATTGGCAACAGAAATCATCATCAACCGGCTCTGCCTGGCGCCGCGCAGTGCCGTGGAAACACCGGAGGCAATACCGTGGGATTCGGACTCCTCATATATTCGACCAGCTTCACCGGGAAAATGTGCCCGGTGCCAAATCATGGGGATTGGCGACTGGCGGCAATGGCGTACGACCGGATCGCGGGTTACCCATTTTTGCCGGCTATAGCTCTCGATACAGTCGTTGGGGTAATTGGTTTCTACCGAATACTGATCGAGCGCTCCGGCTGGATCTTCCAATCCAATAAGATAATAATCAAATCCTATTGCACTAATGGAACGTTGTACGCGCTCCTTAACCTGCTGGATCGTCTGTGCATTCAACATTTCTGGCAGGGCCTGAATAACTTCCTTTTTCGGGCGCAAAATTCCTTCTCCAACTTTATTACAAAAACATCTTCACATTTATCCGCTAAAAACCCCTGGATAATAACTTTGGCATATGACAAAAAGAGAATACCTTTTCTCTTTGAGTCAATTTATTAACGCTTCGTGCATTAAAATGCAACCCGGTTGATCAAGCACAACAAAAAATAACAGTCCCTTAATTAAAAAAGGATAAGGCAACCAAAAATTAAACTCCTTTTACAAATACATCATTTAACTTACCTTAACAACAATCCTCCGAAATCTTAGTTTCCGAGAAACACAAACCGGGAGTCTGAACTGGCCTACCTGTAAATAGAAAACATAACTGTTCATTTCACAAAAAATCTATCAATTTCAGGCAATTTTTTTATGAAAATAAATAAAACATAGAAACTGTCACAATAAACATCGGATATCACGCAAAAATTGAAGGTAGAGATTCATGATCGATTGCAGGCAAGCCTCAAAACCATCTGCAATGAAAACTAATGGAGTGATATGATTGGCAGTACGGATTTTCAATTTAGCCAAATAGTAGATAGACACTTTAAAGCTAACGATAGAGAAACAATGAAATCGATAGCCAATGGCAGAAAGGAGTTCCGCCAATGCTTCACACACTACACCGGCTTTCCGCCCTTATAATCAGCTTGTATGTACTCTCCCACATCACTAATCACCTGGTAGCCCTTAGCGGTATTGAAGCCCATATCAGCTTTATGCAGAGTTTCAGACAAATTTACCGGACTCAAATTATCGAGCCATTGCTATTGGCCTGTGCCCTTTTCCAGGTGGGATCGGGGATTACATTTATTGTAAAAAGGTGGGGGCAGCGCCGCGGATTTTTTGATCATGCCCAAGCAGTATCCGGCGGCTATCTGGCATTCTTTTTAATGTTCCATATCTCGGCGGTAATGTATGGCAGATTGGTACAGGGCCTGGACACAAATTTCTTTTTTGCTGCAGCCGGCCTGCAACCACAAGCCTACCCACTATTTTTTGCCCCCTACTACACCCTGGCAGTGGCAGCTTTCTTTACTCATCTCGCCTGTGGTTTACGGTGGATATTTCGAGAAAAATTTTCGACTGCAGCCCTGGATCGCAGTGCGGGTGCTGTAATGGCAGTTGGACTGGTGATTGGACTCACCATAGTAACTACTTTTAGCGGCACCTATTACCTGGTGCCGCTCCCTGAGGAATACTGCCTGACAGCCTGCTGATTAAAAAAGATTCGAGGCAAGGAGTTACAATACGGGGGATTTAGACGGAACACCGGGGATTTCACGAACCAATTTCGGCACCAGATAGCCGGGTACACGATGGCGCAGCTGTTCAATGATTTCCAGGGCCTGCTGGTCAGGCACTTCAAAGTGGGCAGCTCCATTAACCCGATCCAGCTGGTGGAGATAGTAAGGTAACACACCGGCATCAAACAGGGACTCACTGAGTGCCTCCAGTGCAGTAACACTATCATTTATCCCCTTTAGCAATACTGCCTGATTGAGCAGGGTGACCCCTGACTCGCGCAAACGCAGTAGAGCTGACCTGACTTCACTATCAATCTCATTGGCATGATTGCAGTGCAATACCAATACGGGCTTTAAGCGAGAGCCAGTAAACCACTCCAACATCTCCCGGTTTACCCGGCTCGGTGCGACAATTGGCAAGCGACTGTGGATTCTCAGCTTATCCAGGTGAACAATCTGGGCCAGCTCTCCTGACAACCAGGCGAGCTGGCGATCATTCAGCACCAAGGGATCACCGCCACTCAATATAACTTCACGCAATTCTGTGCGTGAGCGAATATACCCTAGGGCGGCCAAGCCCTGTTTGCGGCTCAGGTGATTATCACCATAGGGGAACTCCCGGCGGAAACAGTAGCGACAATTTACTGCGCACTGCCCTGCGGCGATCAGCAGTAATCGCCCATGATACTTATGTACCACGCCGGGCAAGGGGTTGGCTTCGGCTTCCTGCAAAGGATCTGAACTAAATCCCGGTACCTGCTGCAACTCCGATGCACCAGGTAAAACCTGCAAAAGCAAGGGGTCATTGGGATCACCTGGACGCATTCTGCGAATAAAAGACCGCGGCACACGCAGGGAAAAGCCTGACGCTGCCCTTAAAGCATCCGGCAATTGACCTGAGTCCAACTGCAACAGGTGAATTAACTCTGCCGGCTCTGTGACCAAATCAGACATCTCATCCTGCCAACGGCGGGATTCCTGTGTGTCGATAAGTTGTATGTCGGGGGCCGATGACGCCATCATGAGGTACACTGCAAAATAACAAATTGTAACAGATCCCCTTCAGCTATCCCCGCCTCTCGACATACACCATTGACCCAGCAGACACCAACTCAAGCGATTACCCAGCAACGGAAATCGTGAAAGCCATCGCTGACAATCCTCTTCTGCGAATTAGTAGATATATCTATTCCTTGGTATGTCACAACTGAAGAATACAGTTATCAAGGCAACCTATGGGTGACCCCGTGAGGCTTAAAGGCTACAGATATTAGACCCACCCTAAGAGGCTTGAAAAACAATTCACGCAATTATTCAGAGCCCCTCACCCGCTAACAGAAAAAATTCTAAAAATAAAAATCAGCTTAAGAGATGCTTTACTCTTCTTTACCACCAAACAGCATTCATCCACCTCAGCGAATAGCAAGCATTCACTCTTATTTTTAACGGCCACCCCTAACTGATAGTGGCAACCATCGCAAGTGTTAAAACCCAACCCAGTAGACACTTTTAAACCAGTTCAGGATACAAATAACTATCACCATGAAAAAAACTAAAAAGGATAAAGCAAAAAATAAAATATATTATTAGTAAAATTTTAATTGTTAACGAAAAGCAACTTCAAAAACTGCCAACAAAATATCGAAAAATTCATAATTCCCCTATTCACAATAGGGATAATCCAGTGTTAGTTTAACCGCCGGCAAATAAAACTATTTTGCCGGCTTACCAAAGGTAGGCTCTATCAAGAAATAAGTAACACACCGGAAAGGTGTTCAAACAGTAAGTTTAGAATTACAAAAAGGAATTACTCGATGGAAATGCAGCTTGAATTGCTTGAAGCAAACAAAGACCTACTTATAGAGCAAACTCGCGCACATCCTTTTCTAAAACGCTGTCGTGAAGGATCTATCACTCTAGAAGAACTGAAAATATTTTTGGTCCAGCAGGGTATCTATAGTGGTTTTTTCGTTAGATATTTATGCGCCATGATGGCCAACCTACCAAGCAATCATGAAGTTCTGGAGCTTGCTGAAAATCTAATGGAGGAATTGGGCCTGGAGCCAGACAGTCCCAAACCTCATGCGGTAATTTACCGCGAGACCCTTGAGCACTTTGGGTTGACCCTGGAAAACGCAGAAACTTTACCGGGCACCCAACACTTGATCGATACCATGTTCAAAAACTGTCGCGACCTCAGGGCCAGCGCTGGATTGGGGGCTTTATGCCTGGGGGCTGAAGCTCTGGTACCCGATCTATACACTGATATCGTGGCCGGGTTCCGCTCCTGTGGCGTTGCCGACAAGGAAATGGAATTTTTCCTTTTGCATATCGAGTGTGACGATGGACATGCGGAAACCATCCGGGACATTATGGTTGATATAGGCTCAAAGGACCCCAGCCAACTCGACATTATGCTCGAGGCCGGACGCCATCTGGTAGAAGCCCGCCTGCAATTTTTCGATTCGATTGAAACGGCCTATCGCGCTTCCAAGCGAGAACAGCCACAAGCAGTACCCGCTTAATTATCAAGCAGTTATCAACCCGCTCACAGGTGTTGTTGGAGAAAGCTTGGGCATAGGGATATGCCACCAACATAAATTCGACAAAGATCGAAACATTAAGAGTTAGGTTTTTAAAAATAATTTCACGATTGAGAAATAGAAAAGGAATATTTATTCAATTTTTGTGAAATTAAAATAACTTGCTGTGAGAATTGGAGATAAACATGGCTGAAACACTATCACTGGCAAAGAGCGAACTGGTTGAACGGGCCAGCAAAGCGATGAAACAGCACCTCAGCACACCCGAGTGGTCACTGAGAGAAAAGCTGGCACTGACTTGCCGTATTTTATTTAACGATGGTCACGACTCCGGTCTGGCTGGGCAAATTACTGCCCGTGCAGAAAAGCCCGGAACCTATTACACCCAGCGCCTGGGTCTCGGCTTCGATGAAATTACCTCTTCCAATTTATTGGAGGTCAACGAAGACCTCGAAGTACTGTCCGGAGAGGGGATGGCCAATCCCGCCAACCGCTTTCACTCCTGGATCTACCGGGCGCGCCCCGATGTGAACTGCATTGTGCACACTCACCCCATGCACGTGTGTGCGCTTTCCATGCTGGAACGCCCGCTAAAGATTTCCCATATGGACGCTTGCATGCTGTATGAGGATATTGCCTTCCTTAAAGACTGGCCGGGTGTACCCGTAGGTAACAGTGAGGGTGAGCTGATTTCCGCAGCTATTGGAGACAAACGCGCAATCCTGCTTGGGCACCACGGCCTGATTATGGCCTGTCGCTCTGTAGAGGAAGCCTGTGTAATGGCGGTTCAGTGCGAGCGCGCTGCCAAGCTGCAAATACTGGCTGAATCCGCCGGCACCATCCAGGATATTGATCCCGAACTGGGCCGCGAAGCCCACGACTGGATTCTCCAGGAAAAACGCACACAAGCGACTTTTGCCTACTTTGTGCGCCGCATGCAGAGAAAAGGTTATGGCGGCGGGGACGACCCATTAAGTTAAGTGCTTTTTGTGCAATGGGCTAAAGCCCATTGCACTGCCGACTGCCCCAACAATTGCAACTTGGCTATAACAACCGGAGCGCCTCCCCTCCATTTCTCTCTGGTATTCGTTCAAGCTCCCACCCTCCTGTATAATCCCGCTCCATCATGCAGGGCTGGCGGTGAAGTCTCTTTTCCCCAGCCAGACGAGTTACCTGCGGCTACCATTTGTGGCGGAAGCGGAGGGCGTTAGCCCAGCCTTGGCCGGAATCGGCTAGAAACAAAAAACTCGTTAAAAATCATATAGATAAATGACTTAAAGGGCTCTATTTGCTATGGCTAGTTACTCCACTAACGAATTCAAGGGCGGCCTCAAGGTGATGCTGGACGGCGACCCCTGCTCAATCGTGGAAAACGAATTCGTCAAACCTGGTAAGGGCCAGGCGTTCAACCGCGTGAAGCTTCGCAACCTGAAAACCGGTCGTGTATGGGAACGCACCTTCCGCTCCGGTGAAAGCCTGGAAGCGGCGGACGTGATGGATCGCGAAATGGAATACTTGTACAACGATGGCGAGTTTTACCATTTCATGGAGCCCGAGACTTTTGAGCAGCACCAAGCCAGCAGCGATGCTGTGGGCGATGCTTCAAAATGGCTCAAAGAGCAGGATATCTGCACTGTAACTCTGTACAACGGCTCTCCGCTGGCAGTTACTCCGCCCAACCACGTTATCCTGGAGATTACCGATACCGATCCGGGCCTGCGCGGAGACACCGCCCAGGGCGGCACCAAGCCGGCCACTTTGGCTACCGGCGCTGTTGTGAAGGTTCCTCTGTTCCTGGAAATCGGTGAAACCATCAAGGTAGACACCCGCACCGCCGAATACCTGGGCCGTGCCAAGGAAGACTAAGCACCTCCTCCCCCGAGCGGCCTACGGCCGCTCGTCTAGAGCTACCTCCCCATGAGCACAGATACCTGGCGCCCCACCGCCACTATTGCAGCCCTGCGCCAACGCGCTGCACTACTCGCTGAAATACGCACATTTTTTGCTGGGCGAAACGTTGTGGAAGCCGAAGTTCCGGTGCTATCCCAGCGCGCCACCAGCGACCCCCATATCGAGTCCATCACCACAGAGTGCCGGGGCGAAAACGCCTACCTGGCCACCAGCCCCGAATTTGGTTTAAAGCGTTTACTCGCCGCAGGATTCGGAGATTGCTACTACTTGGGCAAGGCTTTTCGCCAGGGCGAATCCGGCGGTCGACACAACCCCGAGTTCACCATGTTGGAGTGGTACCGCTGCGGTTGGGACGATCACCAACTGATGGAGGAGGTCGCCAAGCTGCTCTGCGGTATTTTGGCGACGGACCAGGTCCAGTCCCTCAGTTACCGGGAATTGTTTTTACAAGAGCTGCAACTGGACCCCCACAGTGCCAGCGAAGCCGAGCTGATTTCCTGCGTTAAGCGGGAAATGGAATTGTCTTTTGTACCCCGTGAACGCAGTGAGTGCCTGGACCTGCTGATGAGCCACCGCCTGGAAGCCACCATGAGTGAGGGCATCACCCTGCTGTACGACTTCCCCGCAGAGCAAGCGGCACTGGCAAAAGTGGTGGCGGACGAACAGGGGACGCCCGTAGCCAGGCGTTTCGAAGCCTATGTGGGTGGATTGGAACTGGCCAATGGCTATTGGGAGCTGACCGACAGCGCGGAACAGCAGCGCCGCTTTGAAAAAGATCTGGAATACCGCCGCAATAACCAGCGCCCTTTACACCCCTTTGAAGAGCGTCTGATTGCGGCCCTGGATCAAGGCATGCCCGAGTGCGCCGGGGTCGCGCTGGGAGTCGACCGACTGCTGATGTTAAAAGACGGTTACCGATCGATTGAGGAAGTTATCGCCTTCCCTTTCAGTCGGGCTTAGCGGCCGCCTGCGCCGGAGTGTATTGATAGCGGGCAACCTCACCAACCGCAAAAAAGCCACTATCGAGCAATAGCTGCTGGCGATCAGCCGGCACCAAAGCCACCAGATTTTTATGGTGGCTGCCCTGGGCAGCAGTTAGCAGATGCTTGAACAGAGCCCGGCCAATCCCGCGCCCCCGATAGTCCGGAAGCGTCACCAGGTCATAGAGCCCCAATGCATCCGCTGCCGCAAACAGGCAACCGGCAGCCACCGGCACACCATCCAGGTTAGCGAGAAACAATTTCAGTCGCCCGCGTCGCTGCTCGGGAATTTCTTGCAGGTCCTGATAAAAGTGCGCCAACTGCGCCCCCTCCTGCTCCCCTGCCGCCGCTGCCTGCACCGCGCCGTAATCAGGCAAGGCCCCCTTTTTCACTACACTAATGGTCAGCTGTTCCACCAACGGAATCTCAGCAGTACTGAGTCGGGGTATCTCGGCGGCCATAGCTACCAGGGACTGGCGCCGCTTTAGTCCGAGTTCATCCAAAGCGTCATTATCCAGGGGTTTTGAGGCACTGTGCCAAAGGGTGAAGGGGCTGTGACGCTCGGCAAAATAATCCAGCGCAAAACGTTGAATAATGCGCGGCGGCATTACCATATTGGAAATCACCTGATTGAGCCCAATGGAAGGCAGGCCGCTATCACTGCGGACAATACCTGTAATTTCCTTGGTGCAATCGGGAGTTACCAGGCTCGCGCGGTAGTCCGCATAAGCCTCCAAATTTCGGCAGGTAAGATTTTTCGCGCTGAGACTATATTTCATGAGTCAAAGGATAGTGCCAAGAACAGTGCCGTTGCATCATTTCCCCAGTGATCCAACCCCGCAGCCAGTGTTCACTACGGGGCCACAAGCCTTACTTCTGTACTTGCGACAGGGCACACTGATCCATGGATAACGCCGGTTCAGCACAGGTAGCCGCCCCGACAACTTTTGCCGGCACACCGGCCACCAATGCTTTTGCCGGTACCGATTTCAGCACTACACTGCCGGAGGCAATCTGGGCGCACTCGCCAATTTCAATATTACCCAGCACCTTACTGCCCGCACCAATTAAAACCCCATGGCGGATTTTCGGATGGCGATCACCACTCTCTTTACCGGTACCGCCCAAAGTGACGGACTGCATAATGGAAACGTTATTTTCCACCACTGCAGTCTCACCAATCACAATGCCGGTAGCATGATCCAGCAGTATGCCTTCGCCCAAGCGCGCAGCTGGGTGGATATCCACGCTAAATACCACAGAGACGCGATGTTGCAGGAACATCGCCAGGGAGCGGCGCTGCTGCTGCCACAGCCAATGGGCCACGCGGTGAACTTGCAAGGCGTGGAAGCCCTTAAAGTACAGGAAGGGATCGTGCAGGGAGTGGCAGGCGGAATCCCGCAGGTAAATAGCGTTCAAATCCGCTCGCGCCGCATGCCCTATGGAAGGGTCAGCTTGTAGTGCTTCATCGATAACCTCGCGAATTAACAGCGCCGGTGCCACCGCATTGTCCAGCTTGTTGGCCAGGTGAAAGCTAAGCGCCGCCTCCAGGGAGTTGTGATTCAGGATGGTCGCGTGTAGAAAGCTGGCCAGGATCGGCTCCCGCTCTACTTGTTGGGCCACCTCTATACGAATCTTCTCCCAAATCAGATCCGCCTCGGCCTCGGTGCATGTCGCATCCATTATTGCTTTCTCCATGTTACACAGCCCCCAGGGTCAACGGGGGTTCTAGCAGCGCCGACTGCTGCTCGCGCAATGCCAGTATATGCTCTGCCCAGTAGCGGGCGGTATTAAACCAGGGAAACGCCTGGGGAAAAGCCGGGTCCTGCCAGCGTCGCGCTAACCAGGCGGCGTGATGCATTTGCCGCAGGCAGCGCAGAGGCTCCACCAGTTGCAATTGCTGGGGGTCAAAACTATAGAAGGTTTCATAGCCTTCCAACACTGCATCCAGGTAAGCGGTTTGCTCTGCACGATTGCCGGAAATCAACATCCAGATATCCTGGATCGCCGGCCCCATCAGGCAGTCGTCCAAGTCCACAAACCAGGGAGTCTCATCCCGCCACAGAAAGTTGCCACTGTGACAATCACCGTGCAAGCGCAGCATATCCCAGTCCCGCTCAAACAGCGGGGCTATCTGTTCGATAATGTGGCCCGTGACGGAAGCGTAGGCCTCCTGGTTCTCACGTGGCAGGAAATCTCCATTCAGGATAAATTCCCGGCTATCAATTGCGAATCGCTGCAAAGTGAGGGATGGGCGATAGCTGAAAGGTTTGGCGCTGCCGGCCGCATGAATGCGACCCAACATGGTCCCCACCTGCTCCAGGTGATCAAAGTTATCCAGCTCCAACTGGCGACCGCCCCGTCGGGGGAAAAGCGCAAAACGGAATCCAGCGGACTCCATCAGGGTGCGCCCATCAAACTGTATCGGTGCCACCACAGGAATTTCGGCCTCTGCCAGCTCCAGAGTGAACTGGTGCTCCTCCATTATCTGCTCATCACTCCAGCGCCCCGGGCGATAGAACTTGGCAATCAACGGCTCGGCATCCTCAATACCCACCTGATAGACGCGGTTTTCATAACTGTTTAGAGGGAAAATACGCGCATCGGAAATCAGCCCGGTAGTCTCGACACAGTCGATCACCACGTCCGGCGTGAGGGCTTCATAGGGATGATGATTCGAGGTCATAGTGGGTACCAACTGGATTGCAGCTGGCTATGCTAACGCGGTCGCGGGGGCGGGGACAAACTGAGAAATGTGCCGCAAGCTAAAGCGGCCAACTCAAGAGGATTTCACGCAGGACAGGAGCGGTGACACCATCCAATGCCAACCGCACAAAAAACTGTCTTAGTCGCCATTTGCCCGCTGTTGCTGCAATAGCTGAACCATTTGGTCACGACCAAAAACTTCGGCAAAATCCTCTGCGGAGTGGCCGGCCTTATTCACCTGCTGCGAATCGCAATCCTGCTTTAGTAGGGTTCGTGCAAGGGCAAACTCACCGCGAAAAATCGCTGCCATCAGGGCAGTATTGCCACGGCGATCCTGGGCACAGGCATCTGCACCTCTCTGCAACAGGTAGTCCACAGCCTCCCCGTTGCCGTTGTAAGTGGCAATCATCAGTGCCGTATAACCTTTCGGGCTGCGTACATCCAGGGGGAAACCCGCTTGCGAAAATTCACGCAGCACCTCGGTATCACCAATCCTGGCTGCGGCAAAATAATACTGGGAGAGTTCGGTAAAATCAGATTCCGTTTTTTCCGGCTCCCCTGCCTGAACCCCCAGGGTGAGAAAGAGTAGTGCGAATAAAAATGATCTCATAATTTCACCTGTATAAATTTAGCGGGCGACAGAGGTCGCCCGCACCTGCGTAAAAATTACCGGGCCAGTTTTTTCACGCGATCCAGATCTCCACCAACTGCTTTGGTTAAGCGCTGTCCGTAGTCCTTGTCCGCTTGGTAGAAGTGACTCAGCATAATGTGCTTAGTGTTTTCATCACTCACTTTACCCAGATCACCAGCGAGGTTTTCAATCAGATTCTGGCGCTCTTCAGGGCTCAGGCTGCGGTAGAAAGCACCCGCCTGGGCAAAAGGCAGTTTCTTTTCAATGGCCTTTTGCTGGGTGCTGCCATTCAATGCCTTGTTGCTATAAAGACCTTTGGGGTCCTCGGTGCGCGCATCAATACGGCTCGGCTGATAGTTCACATCTGAAGTCTGTTGGCCGTAATTACCCGCCCCATCCTGGTTCCAGTTACTTACTGCAACACGGGGACGGTTGATAGGCAATTGCTGGTGGTTGGCCCCCAGGCGATACATTTGCGTATCGGAGTATGAGAATACGCGACCCTGTAACAAGCGGTCTTCCGAAGGCTCAATACCCGGAACAATATTGGCTGGCGCAAACGCGGATTGCTCAGTTTCCTGGAAGAAATTAGTGGGCACACGGTTGAGTGTCATGGTGCCCACTTTAGTTTCCTTCACGTCCAACCACATTTTGGTGGCGTCCAGCGGGTTGTAATTAAAGCTGTTAAGCTGGGAGGGCTTCAGTACTTTAATAAACAGATCCCACTGGGGGTGCTCGCCTTTTTCAATCGCAGCATACATATCGCGAGTTGCGTGGCTGAAGTCCTTGCTCTGAATTTCCGCTGCCTCTTCCGCAGTCAGGTTCTTGATTCCCTGGCGGGTTTTCCAGTGGAATTTCACATAGTTCACTTCACCCTTGTCATTGATAAATTTATAGGCGTGAACACCCCAGCCATCCATCTGGCGCAGGTTAGCCGGTGTACCGTAATCGGAATAGACCCAGCTCAGCATATGGGTGGATTCCGGCACATGGCTAAAGAAATCAAAGAAACGGTTGGGGTCCTGTTGATTAGTCACCGGGGAGGGCTTCAGGGAGTGAACCATATCCGGGAATTTAATCGCGTCGCGGATAAAAAATACCGGCAGATTGTTGCCCACTAAATCCCAGTTACCTTCTTCCGTATAAAACTTGGTGGCAAATCCACGGGGATCGCGCAGGGTTTCCGGGGAACCTTTTGAGTGGATTACTGTTGAAAAACGCACAAACACTGGCGTTTTACTACCGCGCTCAAACACCGCTGCGCGGGTTAAATCACTGAGGTCAGCCGTCGCAACAAATTCACCGTGAACACCAGTTCCACGAGCATGAACGACACGCTCGGGAATACGTTCACGGGCAAAACGCTGCAATTTTTGAATCAGTTGGACATCTTGCAGCAAATTACCGCCATTTTCTCCAGCAGTTTGTGCGTTCTGGTTGTCTCCGACAGGGGCGCCATTATCACGAGTCAATGTCTCTGCATTGGCACCGCCTATCAGACCGATAGTTAATGCAAATAAGGGTAAGTATTTCATGGGATTATTTA
Source organism: Microbulbifer sp. A4B17 (assembly GCF_003076275.1). Taxonomy (NCBI): domain Bacteria; kingdom Pseudomonadati; phylum Pseudomonadota; class Gammaproteobacteria; order Cellvibrionales; family Microbulbiferaceae; genus Microbulbifer; species Microbulbifer sp. A4B17. The sequence continues at coordinate 397,382 of NZ_CP029064.1, read as the reverse complement.
TCTCTACTGCCATCTCTATTACAGGAGTAGAGCTTATAGGGGAGAACAATAAGCGGGAAATTAGACCTTGTTATCGCTCTTATAGCAGAGATCAATAACGGTGAGTCAGAAAGAGCAATTCAGATTTATTAACAAGTCAAAATAAAGAAACTGTTCAATCAGGTTTTTCCTGCCTGGGCATAAGGTACCAAAGCACAGCGGCAATCAAAAAAAGTGCGGGAATATCTCCCATCAAATTGATTCGCTCTGTTTTATCCACCAATGCCTGCACAAACATAATGACGGCGTGTACAAGGCTGGACCATATAGTGAACCAAATTAAACTGGCATTTGCGGCGGGATTTTTTGCAGCGCGTATTAAAAACACCCCCAGGGTGACATAAATACCAATAATCATTTGCTCGTATTCCGGCTGCCGCGGGGTCCAACCCCACCCTTCAGGCCAAATCCACATCATCATCGGGTAAATCGCCAGAATAAAAAGCACTCCTACAACGACCAGCGCTATTGGCAAGTATTTTGCTCGGGTTGCCTCATTCATAATTTACTCCCAAATCTCGATCGATTTATTCCTGTAAGTCCCCCGGTAAATGACACACCACTTCCAGGTTATGTCCATCGGGATCAAGTACGTAGGCGGCGTAATAATCCGGGTGATATTGTTCGTAGACAGCCGGTACACCATTGCCCTTGCCTCCGGCCTCCAGGGCCAGGCGATAGAACTCCCTGACCACTTGCCGCTCTTCAGCGCGAAAAGCGATATGCAATTGTGGAGTGGTGCTGGTCCCTCCACGAATCCAGAGTTCCGCTTTATCTGCCCATCCAAAGCCAGCCCAGTCATCAAACTCCATCACCAATTGATATCCCAATGGCATCAGCGCCTGCTGATAGAAATCCCTGCTGCGCTCATAGCTGTGCACATAAAGACGGATATGATCAAGCATCGTATAAACCTTGGGAGGGAAGCGGATACTTCTGCAAGATAGCCTAGAGAGCGGGACCGCGCCGACTTCTAGACGTGCGAGAGAAAGAAGAGGTTGCGGCAGGTAGTTCACTTCATGCAGTCATACCCGCCACTGCAAGGTTGGGATTAAGGAGCGATATACCAGTGATAAATACCGTAAGAAGCAACGCCCAGACCAAAGAACAGCTGCCCCACCAACAAAACCCTGAAAGCAAAAGTGTAACGGGCCAAGTCACCTCGGCGAATGGCATCGTTGGAAAAAATTCTCGCTTCCTCCGGGAATCCCATTTCCAGGGTTTTCAGTGCCGGAACTGCAAGCTTGAGAAGCTGGCGGCTGCGAATGTCCATCAACCAAAATACAGTGACCAGTATGACCACAAATCCTCCCAGCAACGCCAGGATTAGGGGGTGGAAATCTTTCTCCATGGCAGTGAAAATCCCACCCTCAACAAACATGGTTAACACAACAAAAAAATTAAAAACCTTGAGACGCTGATCGGCAGCGAAGCGGTAGTGATCGCAGAGGTACTGTCCCTGTTCCAAACGGAATCTCCTTAGCTGTAAATACCCTTAAAACATTATCCGGAGTTAGAGGGTTACTAACTGTGCAAACCAGCAGGCATTTACTTGTCTATTTAGCTGAAAATGGCGCAAAAATCGGGGAGAAATTTAACCTCTTGCCCCAATGAAAAGGCCGGGCTATGCCCGGCCAATAAAACCTTCACGCGCCACACCTATGGTCAGCGATTTTCGCGGTGATCAATCAATGCGTCAACCACAGTGGGATCGGCAAGGGTGGAAACGTCTCCCAGATTGTCCAACTCATTGCAGGCAATCTTTCTCAGGATACGCCGCATGATTTTGCCGGAACGGGTTTTTGGCAGTGCCGGCGCCCATTGGATAAAGTCAGGCTTGGCAATTGGTCCTATCTCCTTGCGGCAGAGCTCAATTAATTCTGCTTTCAGCTCATCACTGGGTTCATGGCCGGATTTAAGCATTACAAAGGCATAGATTCCCTGCCCTTTGATATCGTGGGGATAACCTACCACCGCCGCCTCCGCCGTATCATTGTGCAGTACCAGAGCGCTCTCAATCTCTGCTGTTCCCAGGCGGTGTCCAGAGACATTTAACACATCGTCAATACGCCCTGTGATCCAGTAATAACCGTCACTATCGCGGCGGGCGCCATCGCCAGTAAAGTAATAACCGGGGAATGCGGAAAAATAAGTATCCAGCATTCTCTGGCGATTGCCGTACACATCCCGAATCATGGAAGGCCAGCTCTTTTTAATCACCAGAGAGCCCTCACCCTCACCCGCAATCTCCCGGCCTTCACTATCCAGTAGAGCAGGCTGTACACCAAAGAAGGGCCGGGTTGCCGACCCGGGTTTCAGAGCCATGGCACCAGGCAGTGGAGTGATCATCTGCGCACCGGTTTCAGTCTGCCACCAGGTGTCCACAATTGGGCAGCGCTCATCGCCCACCACGCTGTAATACCACTCCCAGGCCTCCGGGTTTATGGGCTCACCCACAGTGCCCAAAAGTCGCAGGGAGCTGCGATCAGTGGCTTTTACAAACTCATCACCAGCCCCCATCAGAGCGCGAATCGCCGTCGGGGCGGTATAGAAGGTATTGACCTGATGCTTATCCACAACCTGCCAAAAGCGCGAAGCATCCGGGTAAGTGGGCACGCCCTCAAACATCAGGCTGGTGGCTCCGGCGCACAGCGGTCCATAGACGATATAGCTGTGCCCAGTGATCCAGCCCACATCGGCGGTGCACCAGAAAACCTCTCCCTCACGATAATCAAATGTATATTTGAAAGTCATGGTGGCCATCAGCAGGTAGCCTGCGGTGGTGTGTAAAACCCCTTTGGGTTTTCCGGTGGAGCCCGAGGTATACAGAATGAACAGCGGATCCTCTGCACCCATCACTTCAGGCGCACAGTCAGGTTCCATCTCCCGGATGGATTCGCCATACCAGATATCCCGCTTACTGTCCCAGTCCACCGCTGTGCCCGTATGTTTAACTACGATCGTCGTATGCACATTGGGGCAGTCCGCCAGCGCTTTATCCACATTAGCTTTCAGGGGCACTCGCTTGCCGCCGCGGACCGCTTCATCAGCGGTAATCACCAGACGGCAATCAGAATCGAGAATACGATCTTTCAGGGATACCGGGGAGAAGCCGCCAAATACTACCGAGTGCACAGCGCCGATACGGGCACAGGCGAGCATGGCGTAGGCAGCCTCCGGGATCATCGGCATATAGATGCACACCCGATCCCCTTTTTTAACACCACGGGATTTCAGCAGATTTGCCAAGCGGCAGACGTTTTCGTATAGGCTCTGATAGCTGATTGCCTTACTATCAGCAGGATCATCTCCTTCCCATAGAATTGCGGTCTGCTCGCCCCTGTTGGCCAGGTGCCGATCGATACAATTTACAGTTACGTTTAACTGGCCATCGGAAAACCAGGCAGTATGGCCTTTGTGTAGATCCTCCTCGAGAACCTGGGTGAACGGCTTATCCCACTGTAAAAAGTCCTTGGCCTGTTGCGCCCAAAACGCCTCGGGACTCTCCACCGACTGGCGGTACATTCTCTCGTAATCCTCTGCGCCAATAAGCGCGTTGCCGGCAAAACTGGGGGGGACTGGGCGGGTATGCACTTCAGACATCATCTTCTCCTTTATTATTAATATGGCGCTTATCACCACAACAGCAGCGAAGCATTCCAGAATCAGGATGTTCCCCTTTATAGCATCACCGTCCAGAAACAATCACCTCTGACAGTGGTAATGTTTCACATCGCCGCAATGCGACAGAGCGCACAGCGGCTTTACATCCACTGCTCTGTAGCGGGGGGAGAAAGCAGACATCTAACAAGAACTGATGAAAAACTGAGAAGCATTGCGATGGGGCCAGACCGCAACAATAGAAGGAAGACCGCCCTAAGTCTGCCTGTACCGGGTTACCAGCCCGGTACATTTAGCAGAGAAAACTAGCGAGATTGGAAAATAAGAAAGCGGTTATTGCCCGAGTCGTTGATAATCAACTTATCTTCATAAGCGGTAATACCGTCGGGCCATTTCAGCGTAGCAGCACTTGGCAACTCCCCCTCGTCAGTAACCCCATTTTGGTTACTGTCGTTGAAGGCACTGCGATCAAAATCTCCCTGCCCCAAGACAACATCTGCCGGAGCGAAATTTTCCTGTGGCCACTGGTTCCAGATCAACACTCGGTTATTATCACTGTCCGCCACAAATAGCTGAATACCGTTCGACCAGATACCCCGTCCGAATAAACTCAGGGTTTTTCGACTTGGGGGCTGGCTTTCATTACTGACAAAATCTGCTTGCCCCAGAACTATATCCGCCGGAGCAAAGCTACTAGTAGGCATTGAGTTCCACAGAAGTACCCGGTTATTTTCCGAGTCGGTGATGGCTAACTTTTCTCCATCGCTCCACACATCTCCGGGCATAGCTAATGTGCGAGCACTGGGCTGCTGAATCGAGCCATCTTGCTCACGGTCGTTAGCGGTGCAGTTTTCCAGTGTGGATTGGCCCAGCAGCCAATCCGGTGCCGCATTTTCCATTGAGGGCAAGTCATCCCATACCGCCACTCGAGCCATAGACGACGAGGCCGCGAATACGCGTCCCTTGGCAATCATCGCACTGGAATATACGAAGACGTTACCCTGGCAGCTGTCCTTCAGCAGTTTGGCACTAGGCAGTGCCCGACCATCTTCGGGAATAGTATCGTAAACATAAATACTGTGGTCCCAAGGGCCAGAAAAATAATTTATTAAAAGTTTTCCGCTATCAAAACTGATATTTGTGGGCTGGCTACCAAACTCTCGCCCGGTGCCATCGTCGAGACTATCTTTATTGAGCGCTGCATTAGCCGGCACTCCATTGCTTGTGGGGATCGAATTAAAAATTAACACCCGATTATTTGTATAATCGGGTAAGAACAACTTCCCCTCATCAGTAACGGCAGCGGAACCCTGGGGGCCCTCACCAAGATTTTTTGCATTGATGGCCGTCAAAGTACTGGAAAAATTATCCTGGCCGATCACGACCTGTGCACTGTCAAAATTCTCAAAGTACAATGGCACAGTAAAATTGTGCTGTTCAGCGGGGATATCCAGGCCAGCGAGGTCTTTGGCTTCAAGTTGCAGACTGCGATCCTGCCCGGACAGCCAGCGGCTCTTGGGAGCTATCACCAAGGTGTCGTCGTTAAAGCGCGACTGGGACCAGGTCAGAGTGTATTCATCATCCAGCAAGGAACCGCTGATTTGCAGGCTGTCGCGATCCATCGACTTGGAAAACTGTACCGTGATTGCGCCACCCTTCTCCAAGCGCTCCTGTGCTGGGGATACACTGACTACAGAGGGGGCAACTCCTTCCACGGTATAATGGGCGACAACCTCTGCCATCTGGTTGCCGGCCGCATCCTGGGCGGCAATTGTCAGGGAGAGTTCTAGCCCCTCTGTCCACTCCACAATCGGAGTTAAGATCAGGGTGTCCTGATCGACTTGAGAGAGCTCTCCCATTTCCTGAATAGCGCCACTTAGGGACACATCCGCCAATGCCACCGCTTCACTAAAATCCAGTAGTAGTGTGTCAGTTGCTGCAATAGAGGCTCCGCTAGCGGGCGTCAGTGTCAGGCTCGGCGGAGTGGTATCCACAGGCGCAGGATCTTCACCACCACCGCCACTGCCTCCGCTGCAGCCGTAAAACACGGAACTGATCGCCAGCGCCAATGCGGCTTTGATAAACTTGCTATTGGCTTTAAAAAACTTGCCTTCCACCACTGCCTCCCGCAGCTATTTAAATAGCTGACAGGGTATTCAGTCTTACCTGTTTATTGCCAGAGCAGTCACTGCCAATCTAAACTCTAAAAATGACAAAACCCAGCAGGCTGGGTGCTGCGTCACAAAAGGAGAATTTTTCAGGATACTGCGCTAATCATATTAACGGCAGGGAGCAATCGGCTTTGCCGATAATGACCAATCTGAGCGACCTAACTGCAACCAATGCATATTTTTACCAATCTAATTTTATTGATCCTAACAACTTAGTTCGCTTTGGATACACTTATCAATTCTCTAAGTTGCCCAACAGTATGTTGACTAAAAACTATTATTTCCATCCTTTGAAGAAGCGCAGATACAACACCAGAACCCATTATTTTTGTCCCTGAAAAACTGCCATCGTAAATATAGTTACTTCCGCAAGAGGGACTATTTTCCGTAAGTACTGCATACTGGATATTGTATTTCCTGCATAATTCCAGAGCCAGTTTGGCCCCCAGAATAAATTGCTCAGTTAGATCTGTTTTATCACTACCTATAATCCCGGCAGTTCCATCTAACACCTCTGTTCCATTAGCGCCACAGATCTCAGCCGGCACCCTCGGAATAGGCAATCCCGCCGCCACTTCCGGACACAAGGAAACAATTTCCTGAGTGTCCACAAGCCACTCAAAATCATCGCTACAAGCCTCAACACTACTACCGTCATAGCGCACGGCGCAGTTCAAAAGGCAGGAACTAACAAGTATTTTGGCCATATACATCCGAAGCTATAGTGGACACAATAGGAAACCGTACTCTACCGCAACTGAGCCTAGGCTACTGGACAACGCAGGTTATCTGACAAGTAAATTAAGACAGAAAACCTGAATAGAAGGACAACTAAATCCTAGCCTGGCGAACAGCTCGTAAATAAACTCATTAGAGTAATAAACCATGCAGTGTTCAGTCATATTATTGATAATTTACTTGTTGGCAATCCCAGTCGCTAACGCCAAACAACTGGCAATTACTTTCGATGATGCCCCCCGTAAAGCCGATGGTTATTTTGATGGACCAACCCGGGCCAAAACGTTAATTGAAAACTTAGAAGAATATAAAGTTGGCAAAGTAGCCTTCTTTTCCAATACTCAATCCTTCGATAAGGAAGGGTTGGAGCGGATGCACCTCTACGATAAGGCTGGGCATATTATTGGCAATCACACCCATAGCCATCCCAATTTTCTGGAAACAGGGCTATCCACTTATCAAACAGATTTTTTGCAGGCCCACCAGCTGCTTCAACAATTTGACAACTTTAAACCCTATTTTCGCTTTCCCTATCTGCGCGAGGGCGAAACTGTCGAAAAACGCGATGGTATCCGGGGTCTGTTACAAGAAAATAACTATCAAAACGCCTATATCACTTTAAATAACTACGACTGGTATATCGAAGAACTTTTCCAAACGGCAGTGAAAGATGGGAAACCAGTTGATATGGAAAGACTCTCCAACTTTTATGTCGACGTTCTTATGGCGAGTATTAAGTACTACGACGATATGGCAATTAAATATCTCGGGCGTTCCCCAAAGCACGTCATACTGTTGCATGAAATGGATATTTCAGCCCTGTTTATTGGTGATCTGGCTGAACGGCTGAGGCAGGAAGGCTGGGAGATAATTCCTTTAAAGGAGGCCTATCGGGACCCCATCGCCAAATACCAACTCGCCCAACCGATTAAATATAACCCTGGCAGAATCGGCGAAATCGCTCTCGCGAAAGGGCAAAAGAAAAATCTCTGGCACTACACCCTGGACGAGTCCTACCTGGAAAAGAGGTTTAATCAGGAAGTATTACTAATGTCAGATCGCTAAGCGGAGGGATGCTACAGGGCCCAATGCCCTGTAGCGGGAAGAATCAGGCTTCGGCAAGCTGAACTGGAATAGTATTAGTGCTGCGCTCTACCTTGTTGTTCTCATCCAGGTAGACAAGCTTGGGCTTATGGCTATCGGCTTCGCCCTCTGTCATCTGCGCATAGGAAGCGATAATAATGCGGTCACCCACCTGTACTCTACGTGCAGCGGCGCCGTTCATGGAGATAATACCGGAACCGCGCTCGGCGAGGATCACATAGGTGTGGAAGCGCTCACCATTGCTCACATTGTAAATATCGATTTTCTCGAATTCGCGCAGACCAGCCAGCTCTACCAGGTCCTCATCAATTGCACAGGAACCGTCATACCAGAGTTCGGCCTGAGTCACTGCGGCCATGTGCAACTTGCACTTCAACATTTCAATTTGCATGTTTGGATGCCCCTCAGAGTTCCAGGGAAACATTGTCAATCAGGCGCGCTGCACTGGTGTACATAGCCCCCAGGATCGTGATTTCTTTGTCATCATCTGCCGCCGGCTGTAAATCCTTGCTGTAGCAGATGGAGAAGTAGTCTACCCGAAAGCCACTCTCCTCAATTCGCTTGCGCGCCTCTTTCTCGAGGTCGGCAAAGTCCCGGCATCCCGCCACAATTTCATCCTTGGCCCAGTTCAACGACTGGTTGAGCACAGCGACCTTGGGACGCTCTCCCGCAGTGATATAACCATTACGAGAGCTCATGGCCAAACCATCTTCTTCGCGGTGCACCGGTGCCGCCACAATTTCCACTGGCATACACAGGTCTTCCACCATACGGCGAATCACTGCCAGTTGCTGGAAATCCTTGATCCCGAAAATTGCCTTATCTGGTTGCACAATATTGAAAAGCTTCGCCACTACGGTGGTGACCCCTTCAAAGTGTCCGGGGCGGCTGGCGCCACACAGTACATCGGTCATCGCCGGGCAAACCACGCGGGTCTGCTGATCCATACCGTTGGGGTAAATCTCACTCTCATCCGGATGGAACAGGAAGTCACAGTCCGCTTCGCGCAGCCTGGCCATATCCTTTTCCATAGTGCGCGGATACTTATCCCAATCTTCATTCAAACCAAATTGAAGGCGGTTGACGAAGATGGATACCACAACCAGGTCGCAGTTTTGCTGGGCGATTTTGACCAGTTCTATATGGGCATCGTGCAGGTTACCCATGGTTGGCACAAAGCCGACAGTCTTGCCGTCTTTGCGGGCCTGGGCCAGCGCTTCGCGCAGGCTTGCTACGTGGTGGAAGACTTGCATCTTGCTACCGCTCACTGTGAATCAGCGCGGCATCATACTCGCTGAGACCGGGTGTCTCAACATAGCAAAATTGCCGCTCCCAATAAGATTTCGCCGCAGAATCCAGCTTGTGGCCCCGACAGACAATCCCTAACAACACCTGAACTGCTGGTCACTATCGGCGCCGCCGATTGCCGCCGAATTTTAACGCATTCAGTTCAGGAAGTGTTCAGACCCGCCAGGGCAAACTTCACGCCAAGATACACAAAAGACCTGAATTGAAAGAAAAGAGCCCCCACGCTCGGGAGAGATGTTATGAAACACCTCACTACTGCTATCGCTGCCCTAAGCCTGCTACTGATCGCAGCACCTGCCTTGTCCGAATCACATCGCGGACACCAGCGCGCCATGGACGACCACCACAAATACAGAAGAGCTGAACGCGAACAGCGCCACATCAAAAAACAACACGACAAGCATCACGACCGCCAACAGGAAAAGAAACGTCGCAAGCAGGAGCGCAAAAAAGAAGAGCGCAGACGTGAACGCAGAGAGGAGCGCCAGCATCGCCGTGAAGTTCGCCACGCTTACAAAGAAGGCTACAACAAAGGCTATAACAAAGGACATCGAAAAGGCCACAGGCAGGGACACCGCCACGAATATCGGGCGGCACACAGACCAGTTTACCGCCACGGTTATCACGGCCACCGCCCCCACTACCGTCCCTCGCACTACGGTTATGGCTATCGCTGGCGTCACCTGCCGCGTAATTTCGTCAATATCAGCATTGGCGCAGCGGGCTTCTATTACAGCGATGGAATTTTTTATCGCCCAGCATCTCACGGCTACGTAGTAGCCCAGGCCCCCCACGGCGCTATCGTGCACAGCCTACCGGCCTCAGCACTGACCGTAGTAGTGGGTGGACACAACTACTACGTGGCTTATGACACCTACTACCTGTGGGATCACAGCCACCGCGGCTACCGGGTTGTCCCCAAGCCGGCCTATTACTGATTACCCTATACCCCCCCTCCCTGCGGCCCTCGGGCCGCCTTTTTTCACTGGAAATTCTGCAGATCAACTACCTTCGACAACCCCCTGTCGCAGAGTGCAAAAAAGCTGGCCACCCACTCGCTCCCCATTTGCTTTTCAGTGCACAAAAATTAGCGTTTTTTTATCTATAGTTATTGCTTTCCGGCCCTGCTGGGCCCAAGATTCGCGCCCGCCAATATCAACAGAAAGGCGCCATGAAGAAGCAACAAGTAAAAGACTGGACTTGCGAAGATTCGGCCGAACTCTACGGCATCCGCAATTGGGGCGCCGGATATTTCGATTTGAACGAAAATGGTGAAATTTCACTGCAAGTCGACGGTCCCAACGGGGTAACACACAGTGTTTCGCTGATGGACATTGCCCGAGGCGCCACCGAGCGCGGCCTGGGTATGCCCCTGCTATTGCGTATTGAGAATTTACTCGAAGCGCAGATCGCCCGGATTAACGAATCCTTTGCTCGCGCTATCGATGACTGTGGCTACGGCAACGTTTTTCGCGGTGTGTTTCCCATCAAGGTAAACCAGCAATGCCAGGTGATCGAGGAGATTGCCAGTGCCGGCCGCCGCTTTAACCACGGCCTGGAGGCGGGCAGTAAAGCGGAGCTAATTGCTGCACTATCCATTCTGGATAACACTGAATCCCTGATCGTCTGTAACGGCTACAAGGACGAGGAATTTATCAACCTCGGCTTACAGGCCCAGCGCCTGGGTGTGCAGGTTTTCTTCGTCGTAGAAACCCCTTCGGAAGTGGAGACTATTATCCGTTGCGCCGAGCGCGAGCAGGTTCGCCCCAATATCGGCGCCCGGGTGAAGCTCGCTTCCAAAGTTGGCGGCTACTGGAACGCCACCAGCGGCGACCGCAGTATTTTCGGCCTGGGAAGTAACGACCTGATCGCGATGGTCGACCAGTTGCGCAACCACGATATGCTCGACTGCCTCAAGCTGCTGCATTATCACCTGGGCTCGCAGGTGCCAAATATCCGCGATATCCGCACCGGGGTCCTGGAAGCCTGCCGCTACTACGCCGATCTGGTGGAAGAAGGCGCACCCATGGGCTACCTGGACCTGGGTGGTGGTCTGGCGGTGGATTATGACGGCAGCAAGACCAATTACACCCACTCCAAGAATTACTCCCTGGATGAGTACTGTGTGGATGTAGTGGAAGCCATTATGGGCACCCTCGATAGCGAGGGCGTTGCACATCCGGTGATTATCACCGAATCCGGTCGCGCCACTGTGGCTTACTCCTCCATACTGCTGTTCGATATTCTCGACACCACCCGTTTTGAGCCGGTGGAACTGGAGCACACCAAGATCAGCGAGGGCGACCACCAGATGCTGCTCAACCTGCAGGACGCAGTGCGCAGTATCACCCCCAAAAACCTGCAAGAGAGTTACAACGACGCGCTCTACTACCGCGATGAAGTGCGCTCTCTGTATCTGCACGGCCAGGTGAGCCTGCGCGAACGCGCCAATGCGGAAAACCTGTTCCTGCAGAGCGCCCAGGATATTCGCAAATTACTCGATGAAGCCGAAGAGATTCCCGCAGACCTGCAAGCCCTGCCGGAGGTGCTGTCAGATATCTACTACGCCAATGTGAGCGTATTCCAATCGGTACCGGACATCTGGGCTATCGATCAGGTATTCCCACTGCTGCCGATCCACCGCCTGGACGAAGCCCCGACGCGCTCCGCCATCATCGCCGACATCACCTGTGACTGTGATGGTAAGATCGACCGCTTTATTGGCCGGGAAAAAGAGCAGAAAACCCTGCCTTTACACGAGCTAAAGGATGGCGAGGACTATATTCTCGGCACCTTCTTAATTGGCGCCTACCAGGAAACCCTGGGTGACCTGCACAACCTGTTTGGGGACACCAATGTCGTGAGTGTGCGCATCCAGGAAGACGGCAGCATAGACTTCAGCCACGAGATTCACGGTGACAGTATTTCTGACGTGTTAAGCTACGTGGAATACCAGCCCAAGGCGCTGTTTGAGCGCTTCCGCCGCCTGGCAGAACGCGCCGTCAAGCAGGGGTTGATTACCGCCGCCCAACGCAAACAGATTTTGCAAACCTATACCGCCAGCATGAGCGGTTACACCTACTTTGAAAAATAAATTTTAAAAATGAGGCGCCAACGCCTTTGAGAATATAGCGGTAACATTAGCCGCAGATTTAAGGAGATCTTTATGGCCAACGTACTGATCATCGGCGCCGGCGGTGTCGGCCAGGTGGTTGCGCACAAGTGCGCACAGGTTGCTGAGGTATTTGAAAATATCACCCTGGCAAGCCGCACCAAAAGCAAGTGCGACAAGATTGCCGCTATGCTGCCGCGCAAAATCGACACCGCTGAAGTAGATGCGGACAATGTGCCTGAATTGGTAAAGCTGATCGAAAAAGTGAAGCCGGACTTGGTCATCAACGTGGCCCTGCCCTACCAGGATCTGCACATTATGGATGCCTGCCTGGAAACCGGCGTGCACTACCTGGATACCGCCAATTACGAGCCGCCGGAAGAGGCCAAGTTCGAGTACAAGTGGCAGTGGGCCTACCAGGAGAAATTTGAAAAAGCCGGCCTGATGGCACTGCTGGGCAGCGGCTTCGATCCCGGCGTCACCAGCGTATTTACCGCCTACGCCAAGAAGCACCACTTCGATCGTATCCACACCCTGGATATCCTCGACTGTAATGCCGGCGACCACGGCCTGCCGTTCGCCACCAACTTCAACCCGGAAATTAATATCCGCGAGATCACCGCCAACGGTCGCTACTGGGAAAATGGCCAGTGGGTTACCACCAAGCCGATGGAAGAGAAACGCGTATTCAACTTCCCCGAAGGCATTGGCGATAAGGATATCTACCTGCTCTACCACGAAGAGCTGGAATCCCTGTCCAAGCACTTCCCGGAAATTGAGCGCGCGCGTTTCTGGATGACCTTTGGCGAGAGCTACCTGAAACACCTGGAAGTTCTGCAGAACGTCGGCATGACTGGCATTGAGCCGGTGGAATTCCAGGGCCAGGAAATTGTACCTATCCAGTTCCTTAAAGAGCTGCTGCCAGATCCCGCCAGCCTCGGCCCGCTGACCAAGGGCAAGACCTGCATCGGCAACATTATTCGGGGCACCAAAGACGGCGAAGAGAAAATCTACTACGTCTACAACACCTGCGACCACCAGGACTGCTACCAGGAAGTTCAGTCCCAGGCGATCTCCTACACCACCGGCGTACCGGCCATGATCGGTGCCAAGATGATGCTGGAAGGCAAGTGGATGAAGCCCGGCGTGTGGAATATGGAGCAGATGGATCCGGATCCCTTTATGGATGACCTGAACAAGTACGGCCTGCCCTGGCAGGAAACCTGGCTGGATAAGCCCTTCCAGTAAATCGCTTCTTTCCCGACCTAGCGGGGCGGACTCTAGTGCCCGCCCCGCCGCACCAGGATATAACGCACCATGGACCTCACTCCCCCCGTTGACTATTTCGGCAGCTTCGATCCCTACCGCGTTCCCTCTCCCTGTTTTGTGATCGATGAGATCGCCCTGCGCAATAATTTGGCATTGCTCGCCGATGTACAGGAACGCAGCGGTGCCAAGGTACTGGCAGCGCTCAAGGCCTTCTCCATGTTCAGCACCGGGCCCATTGTGGCTGAATATCTATCCGGGACCTGTGCCAGTGGCCTGCACGAAGCCAAACTGGGGTTCGAAGAGTACGGCGGTCGCGACAAAGGCAAGGAAGTTCATGTCTTCAGTGCCGCTTACAAGGATGAGGAACTGCGGGAAATACTGCAATTTGCCCACCATGTAATTTTCAATTCCTTCTCCCAGTGGAAGCGTTTTCGGGAGTTGTGCCTGGATATGCAACAGCAGCGGCCAGAGCTGCGTTTTGGCCTGCGCATCAACCCCGAGCACTCCGAGGGCCACACTGATCTGTACGACCCCTGCGCCCCGTGTTCGCGCCTGGGCATCGTGCGCTCGCTGTTTGAAGGGGAGTCCCTCGAAGGCATCAGCGGCCTGCACTTCCACACGTTATGTGAACAGGATTTCAAACCTCTGCAGCGCACAATCGCTGCCGTGGAGGAGAAGTTTGGCGATCTGATACCACAAATGGAGTGGATTAATTTTGGCGGCGGCCACCATATTACTCGCCGGGATTACCAGGTGGATGAGCTGGTCGAAGCGGTGCGCAGCTTTTCCGACAAGCACAATGTACAGGTCTACCTGGAACCCGGTGAGGCCATCTCCCTGTTCGCCGGAGTCCTTGTGGCTGAGGTAGTGGATATCGCCTGGAACGGTGAAAACCAAGCCATCCTCGACGCCTCTGCCACCTGCCATATGCCCGATGTGCTGGAAATGCCCTACCGACCGGAAATTACCGGTGCCGCTCGCCCCGGTGACTTACCCCACACCTATCGCCTGGGCGGACAGAGTTGCCTGGCCGGCGACAGCATCGGCGAATACAGCTTCAGTCAACCACTGCGGATTGGCGAGCGACTGGTGTTCGAGGAAATGGCCTACTACACCATGGTGAAAACCAATACTTTTAACGGTATCCCCCTACCGGCTATCGCCCTGTGGAATTCGGATACCGACGACTTGAAGATGATCAAAACTTTCGGCTACGAAGATTTTAAGGAACGCCTCTCCTAAACAGAGCCGATAGAGATAGATGCGGCAGGCAATAAGTTATTGCCTCCGCCAGAGGACCAGTAGATGTTGTCAGAAAACGAATACCCTATTTTTCTCGGCTCCGAAATCGAGCAGCCGAAGCCGGAAGACGCCCTCTTTCACATTATCCCCATCCCCTATGAGGAAACCGTCTCCTACGGTGGCGGCACCGGCAAGGGCCCGGCCTCCATCCTGGAAGCATCCTGGCAACTGGAAACTTTTGACAACTTCTCCACCCCCTGTGACCTGGGCATCTATACCCGCTCGCCGGTCTCGGTTTCCGGCCCTGCAGAACAGGCGATGGAGAATATCGCCGCCGTCACCAAAGAAGTGTTGGCTCTTGGCAAGATGCCGGTGGGTATTGGCGGTGAGCATTCGGTGACCTGGGGTATTATCAAGGGGCTACTGGACGCCGGTGAAACCGATTTTGGCGTCGTGCAGATCGATGCCCACGCCGACCTTCGCGATCGCTATGAGGGCCACAAACACAGCCACGCCAGCGTGATGCGTCTAGTGGTAGAAGCCGGTGTCCCCCTGTTCCAGCTGGGTATCCGCGCCTATTGCGAAGAGGAAGTGCAGGCCCGCAAGGACCACAACGTGGGCTATCTGGATGCCCACCAACTGGTGCCCAACAATGTGCAGGAATTCCAGTTACCGGAGAATTTCCCCAAGAAAGTCTTCTTTACACTGGATGTGGACGGTATGGACCCTTCGGTCTTCCCTTCCACCGGCACCCCGGTACCCGGCGGTCTCGGCTGGTACCAGACCCTCAACTTATTCGAATCCGTTGCGCGACAAAGAGAAATTATCGGCTTCGATCTGCTCGAATTTGCACCGATCGAGGGCTTTCACGCCTATGATTTTGCCGCCGCACAGCTGATGTATAAGCTGATGGGAATCATCCAGCGCAACCGCTGACCACTGATCCAGCCTCCAGCACTTTGACAATTCTTAACCAATTAACCTGTCTTTAATGTCAGGATAAGGGTTAGTATGTCAAATGTGAGTAATCACTTCGCTGGAGAGACTGTGAATAAACTGAATGTCGTAATTGGCGCCAGTGCGTTCCTGGCGCTGGCCGCTTTTGCCTTTAGCCCACCGGCCGATGCGCGCGGTTATGAGCGCGGGGGAGATCATCGCCACCACCACCGTGGCGGTGTTTATCGCGGACCACGTGTTTCGATCGGATTTGTTGCGCCCGTACTACCCGTTGGCCATGTGCGTGTCGCAGTTGGCGGACGTCCTTTTTACTACCATGGCGGACACTTCTACCGCCACGGTCCCCGTGGTTACGTCGTTGTCGCTGCCCCTCTGGGCGCCTCGGTAGTCACCCTGCCAACTAGTGCTGTCAGAGTCCATGTAGGCGGAATTACTTATTACCAGTACGCCGATGCCTACTATCAGTGGCACCCGGCTACCCGAACTTATGTCGTAGTAGCACCACCTGCAGTGGCTGTAGCTCCAGCACCCGTGGCGGTTGTTCCAGCGCCTGCGCCGGCTGTCGCCGTTCCTGTTGCAACGGCAGCAGCTCCCGCTACCGTGCCTGCAACCCCGGACCCTGGCCCCCAGGGCTTCCAGCCCGGACAAGTGGTGGAAACCCTACCCAATGGCTATGCCGCTGAAATTATCAACGGCATCCAGTACTACCGCTATGGCGGCAATTACTTTATGCCGACCCAGCGCGATGGCCAGGAGGTCTACGTAGTCGTCAAGCTGTAAGCGCGGCTTCGC
Source organism: Microbulbifer sp. A4B17 (assembly GCF_003076275.1). NCBI lineage: Bacteria > Pseudomonadati > Pseudomonadota > Gammaproteobacteria > Cellvibrionales > Microbulbiferaceae > Microbulbifer > Microbulbifer sp. A4B17. Next base: position 381,029 of record NZ_CP029064.1, on the reverse strand, counting down.
TTTCCAGCCCGTGAAAACGGGCAAACTGCCCCAGAGCCCGGTGGTAACTCGCCTCCAGCGAGACACCGGGTTTCTTGTCCCAGTGCAGGGCCTCTACCCGCAATACACCCGCATCCCGATCAGCCTTCAAATCCACCTGCCCCACGAATTGATCGCCGTATAAAATCGGCAGGCAAAAATAACCATAGCGGCGCTTGGCCGCCGGTACATAGCACTCCAATTGATATTCAAAATCAAACAGCCGGCGCAGGCGTTTACGCTGCAATATCACTGGGTCGAATGGGGATAACAGGCGCACTTTGCGCGATGGCCGTACCGGCTCCCAATCCAGTTGCTCGGTGAGCATCAGCTCTTTCCCCCATTGAGTGAGCTCACCGGTTGCCAACATGCGCTTAATTGCCAGCTGGATAAGGGGTTTGTCGTCCCTGCGCAGGTAAGCAATTTCCTCCGGTCGGCCAATCCCCTGGCACCCCAGAAAAGTGCGCACCAGATGGCTGCCGTACTCAATTTTCGAGGCGGCATTGGTCGAGATTTTTGCTGGCAGTACCCGCTCTGGAAGATCGAAGACTTTTTGAAAGCCCTCCCGATGGCTGACCATCAGCTCACCTTCATGAAACAACTGCTCCAGGGCTTTCTTTTCATCGGACCACTCCCACCATCCACTCTTGGTGCGCACAAAATCACTGGCCCGCAGGGCACCCTCCTCTCGCACACGATCGAGAACATAGCGACATAGCTTGGCATTCTTCTCAAACCAGTGGCGCTGACCGGCGCGGATACGATCCATACGCACCCGCGCATAGGGGTAGTGGGCCATTGGCAGGTAGGCAGCGGCGTGGGACCAGTACTCGAAAATTTCGCGGCGCTCTTCAGCTTCAGCCAGGTGTGACTCGCGGTAACCGGGTAGGCGATTGTAGAGCTGGTGGTGGTGGGCCCGGGTAATTCGCTGGATAGCATCCAACTGTAGGGCGCCAAGATGTTGCAACAACCCCGACAATCCTTCAGTCCAAGAGCTGTGGATAAATTGGCGTTGTAGCACCAGTGCGCGGATCTTTTGCTCGGATAACAAGAAGTGGCTCCCCTAGGCTCGGATATTCGACAGCCGCAAACCTAGCAGAAAGGCTTATTCGCCCTGGTAGTATTCCGGCGCCAGATTATCGAAGCGAGTGTATTTGCCCACAAAGGCTGCGCGGCAGGTGCCGATCTCACCGTTACGCTGCTTGCCGATAATCAACTCGGCCATCCCTTTATCCGGGCTGTCCTCGTTGTAGTATTCATCGCGGTAGATAAACAGGATCACGTCAGCGTCCTGCTCGATCGCCCCGGATTCCCGCAGGTCCGAGTTCATCGGCCGTTTGTTGGGGCGCTGCTCTACTCCCCGGTTAAGCTGCGACAGGGCAATCACCGGGCATTCGTATTCTTTCGCCAGCGCCTTGAGAGAGCGGGAGATCTCGGAGATCTCCTGGGTGCGGCCCTCAGTAGACCCCTTCACCTGCATCAGCTGCAGGTAGTCCACCATAATCATGGCAGGCATACTCTTGGCCTCGGCGTCTTCGCGGCTTAACTTGGGATTCTCGCGCATCAATTTGTTGATGTGATCGCGGACCGTGCGCTTGGTACGGGCGCGCACCTCGCTGGGACTGAGTGCCGGCGTATCATCGATATACAGGGCCTTGCCTTTCATTTTCTGCACGGCGCTGGACAGCTTGGGCCAATCCTCTTCCTGCAGCTTGCCATTCCTGATACGCCCCTGGTCGATACGACCAATAGAAGACAACATCCGCATCACCAGGCTGTCCGAGGGCATCTCCATACTAAAGACCAGTGTCGGGCTCTCCTGGCAGAGCATGGCGCTCTCGATAAAATTCAATGCCAGTGCGGTCTTACCCATGGAGGGACGTGCGGCGAGAATAACCAGTTCGCCCGGCTGCCAGCCGGAGGTGCGCTGGTCCAGCTCGGTAAGACCGGTGCTGATACCGGTGATATCACCCTCGGTCTTGAACAGCTCATCGATGCGCTCGACGGTCTTTTTCAGCAGGGTATCCACGCCGACAAAGCCGCCCTCTTTGGCGCGCCCCTCGGCGATTTCCGCCACGCGGCGCTCAGCCATCTGCAGCAGGTCGGCGGAGGCGAGGCCACCGGGATTAAAACTGGTGCGGCTGATCTCACCGGCAGCGGCGATCAGCTGGCGCAGCATGGAGCGCTCACGCACGATCTTGGCGTAGGCGACGATATTCGCTGCGGAGGGGGTATTTTCGGCCAATTCCGCCAGGTAGGCGGGGCCACCCACTTCACCGAGCAGGTCGCGGCTGGCGAGGCCTTCGGCGAGGGTAACGATATCCAGGGGCTGTTCGCCATTACTCAGCTCGCCCATAACCGCAAAGATCTTGCGGTGGCTGGCACTGAAGAAATCCTCTTCACTCAGCTGTTCGGCAACGGCATCAATACGGCCCGGGTCCAGCATCAGGCCGCCGAGCACAGACTGCTCCGCCTCTACCGAATGCGGCAGGGGTGAACTCTCTTCGCTGTGAATCTCTTCTTCAGGGGCGGCGTATTCGTCGATCATGGGACTTTACTGGATAGTAAAAACAAAACAGGCGCTGGACCCGATAGGGTGCAGCGCCCGATTGTAGCGCGGCTGGCGCTCGAAGCACCAACCGTTCGTCAGCAAAACCTTACTCGGCTTCGATAACGACTTTAACTGCAGCAATTATGTCGGAGTGCAGCTGTACGTCTACGTCGTACTCACCCACTTCGCGCAGTGCGCCTTCCGGCAGCTTAACTTCAGCTTTAGCTACTTCAACGCCACCAGCGGAAATCGCTTCAGCGATGTCGCGAGTGCCGATAGAACCGAACAGCTTGCCTTCGTCGCCAGCGTTAGCAGCGATGGTAACAACCAGATCGGCCAGCTTGGTAGCGCGGCTCTCAGCTTCAGCCAGCTTAGCGGCAGCAGCGGCTTCCAGTTCAGCGCGCTTAGCTTCAAACTCAGCAATGTTAGCTGCGGTAGCAGCAATGGCTTTACCAGTCGGCAGCAGGAAATTGCGGCCAAAACCGGCTTTAACATCAACGCGGTCACCCACGTTGCCCAGTTTGCCTACTTTATCGAGCAGAATAACTTCCATCTCGGTTTCCTCAATTTCTGTATTGTGCGGGGCGCGCCTACTTGGAGGAGCGTCCGCGAATATCTATCCAGCTATCTACAAGGGCCAGGCCGCAGAGGAAGCCTGCCAGGGGCAGCCCTCCAATCACCAGCATGATGTACATCGCCACCAGGGGGCCTACCCCCCAACTGCGACTTGCAACCAGCCAGTGGACCAGGGCAATACCAGCAACCACCATCGGGAACGCGATCACCGCTCCCCAAAATGCGTAGCCTGGGGTTACCAGACTGACTACCCACAACAACATACTTGTCGCTGATAGCCACAGGGGCAGGCGAAGCTGGTGGAACTCCTGGCGGAAACCGCCGGGGTTGTACAGCAGGGCCTGCCAGTAACGCCCCAGTACCAGAGCCAGTGTGGCGCTCATCGCCGATATCAGGCTCAAGTAACCAGTAATTTGCAATTCGCCCGAAAATATCTGCTTCAGTTCGTCCATTGGAACAGTGTTTGGCTGTTCCGCTGCACTCTCGACCGCCTGCAAAAATCCTTGCAGAAGCCCTCCACTGAAGAGAGAGGTCAGCAATATGCCTGCTGCCGATGCCGCCGTTACAGCCACAAGGCCGGCGGCCCAGGAGCGACTGCTTCGCAATGCCATGGCACCGCAAAAAACTGCGGCAAAATGACCTGCGGATATACCAGTCACCAGTGGCGGTACATGACCACTCATGCCCATAACGACAATCGGCAACAGTGCCCAGGCCAAAACCATCAGGCCCTCACTGCTGCCTCGGCGCAAACTCACCAGAGCGAGGATTGCCGGGCTTATCAGCGGAATCCCCAACATGGTGAGGATTACCGCCCTGACGCGTCCGCGCATAATAAATTCAGCTACGGCGCGCATATCTAGATAGCTTCTCTATTAATGAGTCTAAGCAAACTGCGGCTTAGGCTTCGTGGCTGTCCGTGTACGGCAGCAGGGCCAGGTAGCGAGCGCGCTTGACCGCAGAGGCCAGCTGACGCTGATACTTGGCTTTGGTACCGGTAATACGGCTAGGAACAATTTTGCCAGTCTCGGAGATGTAGGCTTTCAGGGTATCGAGATCTTTGTAGTCGATACGCTTAACACCTTCAGCGGTGAAACGGCAGAACTTGCGACGACGGAAAAAACGTGCCATCTGATAATCCCCTTACTCTTCGCTTTCAGCGTTATCGGAAGAAGCTTCTGCAGCGTCGGAAGAAGCTTTCTCTTCTCCGGCGCGCTCGCGACGCTCGGTGCGCTCTGCACGGGCAGCTTTGCGCTCACGGCTTTCTTTTTCCGCTTTCATGATCGGGCTCTCTTCAGAGATCGCCTCGTCTTCACGAATTACCAGATTACGGATAACCGCATCGTTGTAACGGAAGTTGGTAGTCAGTTCCTCAAGGGCTTCTTCAGAACATTCTACGTTCATCAGAATGTAGTGAGCCTTGTGGATCTTGTTGATCGGGTAAGCCAGACGGCGACGGCCCCAGTCTTCCAGACGGTGAACCTGTCCACCGCTCTCCTTGATGGACGCAGTGTAGCGCTCCACCATGCCAGGTACCTGTTCGCTCTGGTCCGGGTGAACCAGGAATACAATTTCGTAATGACGCATTTTAGCTCCTTACGGGTTAATCAGCCTCTCGGACAGTCCGATGAGGCAAGGAGTACAACGGGCACGGATAAACCGGGCCCATTGCGGGCGGCGTATTCTAGGCAGTTGTGGGGTTGGTTGCAAGTTGATCAATTACTTCAGCCCAATGCCTTCGCTAACCCGGTTGCAAGTTAACCAGTTGCATCAGGCCCTGTGCCTTCGCTCACCCGGTTGCAAGTTGATCAATTACCTCAAGCAAGTACATTCGCATTCCAAGTTAGAGGTTGATCAAAATGACTACCCTGCCACTCGCCTTATTTCTGGGATTTGGCGGATTGGGACACAGCACTGCTCGGTCTGGTCATGGGTTTGGCAAGCTGGCTTCGCCTATGATGCCGGACTGTTAAAGGGAGAAGTACCATGCCCCAACAAACCCACCAATTAGAATTTGGCGCCTTCCAGGTACCAGTAACCACAGTACACAACGGCGAAGGCCCCCTGGTATTGGTGCTTCCCGCGATGGGCGTACCGGCCAACCGCTACCGCCTGCTTCTGGAAGAGCTGCAAAAGCTCGGTTACAACACCGCCATCAGCGAATTGCCCGGCACTGGGGAGAGCCTGCCGCGCCCCCACCGAAATGCCGACTACGGTTACAACGACCTGGTGTTTTCATTTATTCCACAGTTAATCCAACTACTGGAACAGCAATTCCCCCAGGGGCCAGCACTGATTCTCGGCCATAGTATCGGCGGTCAAACCAGTACATTGGCAGCCCGCGCCGGTCTCACAGGTAATGCCAAGGTTGTCAGTATCGCCTCCGGGCATGTGGACCACCGCAGCTGGAGCGGCCTGCATAAGTACGCCATCCTGCTCTTCGCCTCGATTGTCAGTGTGACTTCAAGCCTGCTGGGTTATTTCCCCGGTGCGCGCATGGGATTCGGCTGGCGCGAGGCGCGCAGGTTGATGAAAGACTGGTCCCGATCCATCTTTAATGGCCGCTTTGCACCGGAAGATCGCTTTGGGCAAATGGAAAAAACAAGCCAGCCCACCCTGCATATTGCGCTGGATGGTGACCCCTTCGCCCCTGTTCAGGCCGCCCGTAAATTAGCGGCAATCGTCGGCGGCGAAACCCGGGAGATGCAACCCACCTATCCCAAAGGCAATCCACACCTCAGCTGGATCAAGAATCCCGCCCCCGTAGTTGAGGCGGTGCAACAGTGGCTACATAAAGATCCCGTTCCCAACTGATTTTCCTTTTTCTATCTTTCCTGCATGGCTAAGAAAGCGATTCACGGCTTTCTTAGCCATGTATGTATTAATAGAACCTGCCCTCTCCACCCATCCCCCACATCGCGGTCAACAATCTTAACTACCTTTCCAGTTTTCACGGTTCAGTTCCGGTTGTGGCCAGTGAAGCAATCTCTTGAGCGGTAAATTCATCACTCAAACGACATCGCTCAAGCAGGTTATTCCGATGAACAACAGCCCATTCAATACCTTCACCAAGTTGCACCAAGCCGCTGCCCCGTTGATCCTGCCAAATGCCTGGGATGCCGCCAGCGCTTTAATCTGCCAGAACACAGGCGCCCAAGCGGTAGGTACCAGCAGTGCCGCCGTCGCCTGGTCGCTGGGTTATGCCGACGGAGGTGCGCTGCCAGTTGAACAACACCTAAACGCTATCGCACGGATTGCGCGGGTAACCTCGTTACCTCTGAGCGTGGATATTGAAGATGGGTATTCCCAAAACCCCGAACAGGTAGCAGAGCTGACCTGTAAAATGGTGGCGCTGGGTGTCGCAGGCATCAATATTGAAGATGGTAACGATACCCCGGAATCTCTCGACAAAAAGATTAGCGCTATTCGCCAAGCACTTAATGGCCGCCCGCTTTTTATTAATACCCGTACCGATGTTTATCTCAATGCACTCGCCAGCGGTGATAAAGCGATAAATATGTGCATAGAGAGGCTAGAGCTTTATAAGAGTGCCGGTGCTGACTGCGGCTTTGTGCCTGGGCTCTCTTCAACTGAGGAGGCAAGGAGTTTGGCAGCAGGAATCGACCTGCCACTAAATATTATGCTGCTTCCCGGCATGGCCCCTATATCGGAGTTTTTTGCCGTAGGCATAAAGCGCTTTAGTACCGGACCAACCTTTTTCCAGTCTGTCTACGGGCATTTAAGAGAATCATTAAAACAACTGACACCGATTAGAACTGACAATAATTTCTTTAGTAATGCGCTGGACTACGGCACACTGAACTCAGCCTTTATTAAAGAGGCCTAGAGAGATGCAATATAGCCGGGGCTATTGATACCCGGCTTTTATCCATTTGCTACAGTTCTTTAGCTAGGGAGCCCCTGCACAATAAAAAAAGACACAGTAAGTATGGGGCAGACTAAAGTACTGAGAGGATCAGGTTCTAATATCGGACTGAAGCAGTAAATTCAATAGAAGCTTTAGCAGAAAACTGCTTTCGCCCAAATAGCTATTACAGAAATATACCAATAAAAACTATGAAATAATTTTCTTATTTTAAATCAGGAATTATTAGCACCAGGATATATTAACAGGATAGGTAAATTACAAGTAGCCACTTCAATTATTGCGTTGAGAACCGACAATCAATTTCTGCTTTGATTGTCGGCTCAAGGCTTACCAATCTGTAATATTCACCAGGTCAACCAGAGATATTACCATCACAAGTTAGTAAATAGCTTCCAGCAATATAATTTCTATCTAATAGAAATCAACATCACTGCTATCGCCACCAAAAACTTCATGCCCCCAAGTCACCACAGACTTATCATCTTTTAACGCTGCAAAGCTTTCTCGACCTGAAACAATAATCAAAACGCCACTTGCCAGCTGATCACTAACGCTACTACCATCAATCACAGGGTCCCCCCAGCATATTACCGACCCATCGGTTTTTAACGCGGCAAACCCTTGAAGATTAGAGAAGATCGATTCTACATCTCCACTCAACTCAGAACTGACTGCGCTACTATCACCGCCATCGTTATCTTTGCCCCAAGTGACAACAGAACCATCGATTTTAACAGCAGCAAAAGCACCGTTCGATGCATAGATGGTATCTACGCCATCTGCCAGCTGGTCACTCACAGCACTACTATCACCACCATATTCATCTCTCCCCCAAGTCACCACAGAGCCATCTGATTTTAGGGCAGCAAAAGAGTAGCTATTTCCAAAGACCTCTACAACATCGCTGGAGATTTGCGTGCTCACTGCACTGCTATCGCCCCCATTAATAAATCCCCAGGTCACTACAGAGCCGTCGGACTTAAGTGCGGCAAAAGCAGAACCGCTCGAATAAATAGCCACCACATCATTTGAGATTTCCGTGCTCACTACACTGCTATCACCACCAAATTGTTCATCCCCCCAAGTCACCACAGAACCATCTGACTTAAGTGCGGCAAAAGCAGCACCGGCCGAATAAATAGTCACCACATCACTGGAAATGTCCGAGCTCACGGCACTGCTATCACCACCATCTTCTTCGCGCCCCCAAGTCACCACAGAGCCATCTGCCTTAAGTGCAGCAAAAGCGGAGTTTGTTGAAAATATTGTCACAACATCACTGGCTAATTCAGTACTAACGGCACTGCTATCCCCACCTCCATCCCCATATCCCCAAGTCACAACAGACCCATCGGACTTCAATGCTGCATACGCACCGGCTGTTGAATAAACATTAACAACATTATCCTCCAGGTTTACACTCACAGAGCTGCTATTGCCACCATACCCAGAATGGCCCCAGGTGATAACTGAACCATCAGACTTTAATGCCGCAAAGGAGGAACTTGTAGAAAAAACAGACTCGACACCGCTTGATAAACTGGTACTAACGTCACTGAAACTAACCTCGTTACTGTCGGTGTAACCCCATGACACAACTGATCCATTATTTTTTAAAGCGGCAAATCTAAAGTAGGCAGGAATAATTTCACGTACATAGACAAGATGTTCAATTTCCATATCCGCTGTTTCACCACCAAAGGAGGCGATCAAGGTGGCTGAGCCACTCTCCAGTGCGGTGATAAGACCAGCCTCTACCGTCGCCAAGCTGGTATCGCTTATCGACCACTCGGCATCTGCTGTGACATCTTCTGATGTATCATCGTCATAGTAGGCCGTGAGATAATATTGATCAAAATTAGAGGCGTCCCTGTCCAGCTGTACGCTCTGGAGTATCGGGGCCAACTCAACATCAATCTCCGCATCCATCCCTTCATAGGAGGCACTTAAAGTGAGTGCACCACTATGAAGCGGGGTGAGCAGTCCAGCCTCAACCGTTGCCAGGCTAGTATCACTCACAGACCAGTCCGCATCTTCAGTAATATCAGTAGAAGAGTCGTCGCTGTAATAGGCTGTTAAGAAATACTGGTATTCATTCGAGCTATCTTGTTCCAGCCCAATACTTTCCAATGTAACGGTATCTGTCGTGCCGTTATCGCCACTACTGCTTCCGCCACCGCCACAAGCACTGAGCAGACCAACCGTAAGCGTTAGTATTCCCAAGCGTAAAATGTGCAAAATGTGCAAATGCCAAGATTGATATTGGCCTGTAACTCCATTCATATAAACCCCCTCCAGTAAAGCCGATATAATAAAAAGCCAAGTGCTATATAGCAATTAAAATGGCTTACAAATTACAAATATTTCAGCCGACTCTAAATCTATAAACGTTATTAAAATGAGACACGCCAATGAATAAGACTTAACATTATTATTTAAATAAAAACGAACAAAACATTTAGATACACAAGTACTAATTAAAAGAAACCAGGCCCAAAACTCGGCGAAAGCTATACTTATCTTTGCAATCGGCAGACACTCTTAAATCCACTTTTGAATTTATAGCTCCGCTAGGGATTTTCATTATCAGTAATTGCAACATATCCAATTACTTATGTTTAAATTCTCTTCACCCTAAAAACTACAAAAGAACTGTTACTTTACAAAACCAATAAAACTTAAATGATCATTCTCACCAACATATCAAGTGGGCTTTAGGTCTAATTATTTAGAGAATAATTTCCGCACTTTAACGACAACAGGTTAACTGCAACTAGCTTTATTATTACTTTGATTAAATAAAAATATCGAATATGAGAATAAATCAAAAATCCGATGGCCCATGCTAAAGCCAAGTTATTACTGCAGATAAAAAATATAGCGGAAGCTATTTTCGCACCAACATTGCACGAACTTTGCTTTTTGCAATTCGATTTAGTAATAGGGAGAGTAAAGGGAATCTATCGATAGCCCGTCAGGGGCTATCTGGAAATAACGTTATAGATATCATGGATAGCATAAGCACCGACCTGTACGCCCAGGGGTAAATCCTCTCTAGCTCGTACAGGTCATACAGGCCCCTTAGCCATTGCGCTGACGCACAGCCTCAAACAAGCAAACACCTGTGGCAACAGAAACATTTAAGCTGCTTACCTCTCCCGACATAGGAATTTTGATCAAATGATCGCAGTGCTCCCGAGTCAGGCGCCGCAAGCCGCTGCCCTCGGCCCCCATCACCAGTGCCAGGGGGCCGGTTAATTGGCTTTGGTATACATTCTGTTTTGCCTCACCAGCTGCACCATATATCCACACTCCCGCCTGTTGCAGCTGCTGCAATGCGCGAGCCAGGTTAGTCACGGTAACAAATGGCAATACTTCGGCAGCGCCGCAGGCCACTTTGCGGGCTGTTGGTGTCAGCCCGGCGGATTTATCTTTGGGGGCAATTACCGCGTGTACTCCAGCAGCCTCTGCCGAGCGCAGGCAGGCACCCAGATTGTGGGGGTCAGTCACTCCATCCAGCACCAATAAGAAAGGCGCCTCTCCGCGCTGATCCAGTTGTTTCAGCAGGTCGAACAGGAATTTTTCATCGTGGACTTTTGTTTTGCCAGAACAGATGGCAACAACACCCTGGTGATTAGCGCCATCCTCAACTTTTTCATCCAGCGCACGCCGATCAATAAAGCGCACAGCAATATCATTTTTTTCCGCCTGCTGAATTATCTTTTGCAGGCGCTGATCCTTGCGGCCACGCAGTAACAGAAGCTCCGACACATTCTGCGGAGAACCTTTTAGAAGGGCCTGCACCGCGTGCAGGCCATAGATAACTTCCTGACTCAATTTATTCCTCGATCACTTTTTCTTTTTACTGCTAGAAGAAATCTTTTTCTTCTTTTTTAATTTACCCGAACGGGTTTTGGCCTTTTCAGCCTTTTGTGCGGCTTTACGGGCAGCCACTGCAGGCCGCTTTCCGCCCTTGCGCGTCGGGGTACGCTTTTTAATCTTGCGTTTGGGCTGGGCATCATCACTTTGCCCGCCTTCACCTCTATTATTGACAGGCTCTTTCTCCGGTTTTACTACAGGGGCTTCAACACTGACCTCTACTGGCAAAGCCTCATCTGAGCCCACCTTGCGCTTGCGGAAAGGCGAGGGCTTGGCTGTGGTCTCGGTATGCTTGGCCCAGGGGTTAGCACTGGTATTGCTGGGCTTTTCTTTTTTATCGCGGCCCCGGCGCTCGCGTTCCAATTGATGTTCTACTGCCATTTCCATCGCGCGGGCACTCACCCGCGTACTCTCTTTCTTTTTCTTCGACTCACGCTTGGCACGTGGGACCAGTTCATTCAAGGTAAAATCCACCTTGCGCTCTTCGAGATCCACCCGTGCAACCTGCACGGTGACAGAATCACCCAAATGGTAACGCTTGCCACTGCGCTCCCCGATAAGACGCTGGTGCGCCTGCTCAAAGCGATAATAGTCTTTAGGCAGGGCGGTGACATGAATCAGGCCCTCCACGTAGAGATCATCCAACTCCACAAATAATCCAAAGCCGGTTACCGCACTGATAACACCGGAATAGGTTTCGCCCACATGGTCCTGCAGGTATTCACATTTAAGCCAGCTGAGCACATCCCGGGTCGCATCGTCGGCGCGCCGCTCGGTCAGGGAACACTGCTCCCCAAGTTGCAGCATGGCCGGCATGTCGTAAGGTAAAATCTGCTCGCGAGCAATCGGTCTGGCACCGGGCACGGAGTAAACTTTTTTTACCACCGCAGCTTGGTTGGCGCTGCCGTTGCGTATCAGCCAGCGCAGCGCCCGGTGCAGGAGCAAATCCGGGTAGCGTCGAATCGGAGAGGTAAAATGGGCATAGGCCGGGTAATCCAAACCGAAGTGTCCGCGATTTTCCGGCTGGTAAACTGCCTGATTCATAGAGCGGAGCAACATCACCTGGATAATATGCGCATCTGCACGGCCCTCAATCTGCTCCATCAGGTCCTGGAAATCTTTGGGCTGGGGCTCACCGCCACCGGGAAGACGCAATCCCAATTCACCCAGGTATTCACGCAAATTACTGAGTTTTTCCTCTTTGGGTGCATCGTGCACCCGGTAGAGTGCGGGCAGTTCCGATAGCTCCATCAGACTCGCCGCGCAGACATTGGCCGCGAGCATACATTCTTCGATCAGCTTGTGAGCATCATTGCGCACCACCGGGATAATTCGCTCAATTTTTCGCTGGGCGTCAAATATTATCCGGGTCTCAGTCGTCTCAAAATCAATGGCTCCACGGCGCTCCCGCGCTCCGCGCAGAGCCAGGTAAAGATCGTGCAGGTTATCCAGGTGCGGAGTCAGGGTCGCGAATTGCTTGCGGGCACCACTGTCGCGGTTATCTCGCTCATCCAGTATTTGCCCTACCTGGGTATAAGTCAGGCGCGCGTGGCTGCGCATAACCGCCTCAAAGAAGCGGTAATCTTGAATTTCACCACTACGATTGATGTGCATTTCGCACACCATACACAGTCGATCGACATCGGGGTTTAGGGAGCAAAGGCCGTTGGACAATTTTTCCGGCAGCATGGGTACGACAAAATCCGGGAAATAAACCGAGTTTCCACGGCCATGCGCCTCCTCATCCAACGCACTACCCGGGCGCACATAGTGGGAAACATCGGCAATGGCTACCAGTAATTTCCAGTTGTCGTCGGGTAAAAGTTCGCAGTAGACCGCATCATCAAAATCCCGTGCGTCTTCACCATCGATAGTAACCAGTGGCAGCTGGCGAAGATCTACCCGCGACTTTTTGTGTTCCTCAAGAACTTCATCGGCGATCTCATTGACCTCCGCCGTCAGTGCACCGGGCCAGGTGTGGGGAATTCCATAATTGCGAATAGCGACATCGATCTCCATACCTGGGGCGAGGTGATCACCAAGAACTTCGCTTACCTCACCTTGCGGTACTTTATCCCGACCGGGTTGGGTAACAATTTTTACTACGACATACTGGCCATGATCGGCACCAGCGGTATCCTCAGATGCCACCATAATATCGAGGTTAACGCGGGGATTGTCCGGGCGCACAAAACAAATACCGTTTTCCCGATACAAGCGCCCCGCCAGTTGCTCGGTATTATGCTTAATCACCCTGACAACAGCGCCTTCCCGTTTACCGCGAAAACCTCCTGGGGTTTCACGCACTAATACTTCGTCACCGTCAAAGACTTTGCGCATCTGTCGATGGGATAAAAAAAGATCGGTGCCGCCATCACTGGGAATAACAAAACCAAAACCGTCCCGGTGCCCCATTACCCGACCGCGTATCAGGCTCATTTTATCCAGTACACCAAAGTCACCGGCACGGTTGCTGGCAATTTGCCCATCCCGGGACATGGCGATCAAGCGACGCCTTACCCCCTCACGGCGATCCTCGTCGGTCAACTCAAGTAAATCTGCCACCGTTTCCCAGGGCACAGGTTCCGCTTGTTTTTCCAGAATTTGCAGCAAGTATTCCCGACTGGGAACGGGCTTTTCATATTTCTCTGCCTCGCGCTGGGCATGAGGGTCAGCATTGAAAGGGTCTGAGGTATTTTTTTGAGTCAAAACAGCATCCGTTGTTGGGCACTTGCCTAAGTCTGGCAAGCTCCGGAGATGATCCGGCCATAAAGAAAGGCGACGCGGGTGTTGGATTCCTGGTCAATAATTCGCCGCTATTGAACGCATTATAAGCGATTTCGCCGATATTCCCGACCTAAGAATGAAATGTTGAAAAAAGCGCAACGCAACCGTTGACACGTGGGGGGCAGATCTCTATAGTTCGCGTCCTCAACGGAGTACACGTTGATTTGCCCAGGTGGCGGAATTGGTAGACGCGCTAGCTTCAGGTGCTAGTGACCTTACGGTCGTGGAGGTTCAAGTCCTCTCCTGGGCACCAATTCCAAAAAGGCCGACTCGAAAGAGTCGGCCTTTTTTCGTTTGGGCAATTTAATTTTCCAGCCTTCACTTATAACTTTTTCCTTTGTAACTCTTTCCTTCTCAAATTCCGGACATAAAAAAAGCCGGCCCCTAAAGACCGGCTTTTTTGCAAACGGGAGTGTACTTTAGTGCCCTGCACTACCTCCATTAAAGTCCCCAAGATCTACCGTACTGTCGCTGGGCACATCGCTGGTGTCCAATTCAAGTTCAGCATCAAATTTAGGTGCAACTTCAACTTCCTCAGCAGCTGAAGCTACAGCCGGACTCAACTCCCCGGACCTGAGACGCATCTCAGGGGAATTCACTGCATCAACTCCACTGCTGTAAGGTTTCACAGCGCTAAAGATCGCGGGGTCTACATGGCTGAAATCCTCTACCGCATTTTGAACTGCTGACTTGAGGCCCTGGGATGCCTGAGCACCGGCGACTGACTGCAGCTCGTCACCAGTACTGGTAACTGTCGGGATCTGTCCAATAAAGTCAGGCTCATAGTAACTGACGGAATAGATATCCAATGTATTGGTGACGTCCATGCGGAGAGGGTTAGTCGCCTCACCAATAATGGTCCACAACTCAGTTTCCGTTCCCAGAGTCACAGCAGATGCTGTGATATGGGTATCTCCGTATGTTTCAGCTGTTAAAGTGCCAAAGCTGGAGCTGGCCAGGGAGACAGTGCCCCGCCCTGCATCGATCTCGTCGATAACGAGATCCCCTGCAGCCTGCACACTGATATTGATATCTGCACCCGAGGTGGCAACAGCCAAGACACTCACATCTGTCTCGATATCCACATCACCACCAACAACCAGTTCGGCACGATCAGCAGTCAGGCTACCGCCGATCGTGTCTGTTCCAATGCTAGTAACATAAATATCGCCCTCGCCATCGTAGCCCAACCGCATATCGCTGAACTGGAGCCCGGCACCATTTTTATTGAAGCTTTCGGATCTATTTCCACCATCTTCAAAATCAAACGCCAGATCGGTCAGGACGGTAATACTGTCAGAGGTGTTATCCAGGTATTCGAAGCCGGCAAAACTGAAGTTACCTACCTGGTTGCCACTGCTATAAAGCTCCCAAGTCGCACCGGACAGGTTGTATTGGAAATCATCAGATCCGTCACCACCAGCAAGCTCTACATCCTGGCCAATATCAGTTTCTACCGTCAGCAGGTCATTGCCCGCCCCAAGGGAAATACTGTCAATCACAGTACCAGAGAAGGTAACCGTATCGCTGCCAGCACCAGTATCAATCCCAGTGAGTTCACCACCATTTAAATTAAACTCGTCAGCACCTGAACCGGCAGTAATAGACTCGATACCGGTAATCGTGAGTGATGCTCCACCACTGGAAACAGTGTGTTCAGAGTCAGTGATATCCCAGACAGCATCAATATCTGCACCGTAAACGGTATCTGTTCCGGAACCCGCAGCAACACTATCCAGGTCAGCAAAAGTTACTCCGCCAATCGTCATGGTATCCAGAGCACTAAACTCATACTCACCATCGATATCCTGGCCAATATAACTTCCAGCCCCTTCTACCAATTCGAGGTTTTCGAAATAAACCGTCAGGCTATTAACTTCAGCCTCTACACTGCCGTCAACAAGGGAATTGCCAGAGCTGGTCGAAGTCCAGGTAGCTCCGTCAGCACTGACGGTGTCGCTACCGCCTGCGCCATCTACAATTTCCAACCCACTGAAGTCGATGCCAGCAACACTGATATCGCCATCGGAGTTAAGGGTAAAGTCATCATCACTGTCAGTGGCCACCAGGGTGTCATTGCTGCCCGAAGTATTCACTTCTTCAAGGCCAGTAAAACTGATACCTGCTGTTTCTAATGCCTGGTCTCCCTGCAATTCGAACTGAGCAGAATCATGGGTGTTTGTCAGGACAGAAGTGGTCGCACTGGAAATGCTATAGAAAGACAGTGAGCCGGCAGACACTTGGTTATCTGTACCGGTTAATGACAAGCCATCACTGTATGCGCTGGCATCCAGACTATCATCACCGCCATTGCCATCGACCGCAGACATACCTGATACGGTCATACTGTAAACTTCTACATCCCCATCAGACTGGAGCACAAATGCATCATCACTGGTTGTAGCAACCAAGTCTGCATTTACAGCAGCAAGATTATCTATATCGCTAAAAGTGATACTGCTGTTAACAGCCTCATTGTCAGCACCTGTCAGTGTCCAGTCAGCACCATCCGCACCGGTAACAGTATCATTACCACCTTGAGCATCAATGGTACTCAATCCGGTAAAGGCGATGTCGTAGCTGGTCGCTGCATTATCTCCATCTACAGTAAAGCTGTCCGCTCCACTTGTGCCTGTTAACGCTGAAGTTACAGCACTGACGATGCCATCAAACGTCAGGCTACCCGCCGTTACTTGATTGTCAGTGCCAGTGAGCGTCAACCCATCACTATAGGAGCTGGCATCCAGGCTATCATTACCACCCTGGCCATCAACTGCCGACATGCCTGAGACAGTCATACTGTTGACTTCGATATCTCCAGTCGATTGCAGTACAAAGGCATCAGCACTGTTGCTTCCCAACAGATCGGCATTGGTAACAATGAGCGTTTCTACGCTGCCAAAGGTAATTCCACTGTTCGTAGCCTCATAATCATTGCCGGTCAGGGTCCAATCGGCACCATCAGCTCCTGTCACAGTATCTGTACCACCAGCCGCATCAATACTGCTCAGGCCGGTAAAAGCAATGTCATAGATGGTGGTGGCGTTATCGCTATCTACGGTGAAATTATCCGAGCCGCTGGTCGCAGTTAAGGTTGAACTCACTGCACTGAAGATACCATTGAAAATCAGGGCGCCAGATTCTGCGGTCACCTGATTATCTATTCCTGTCAGGGTCAAGCCATCGTTGTACGCACTGGCATCCAGACTGTCATTACCGCCATTACCCTCAACTGATGACATGCCGGAAATTGCTATCGAATAAGCTTCAACATCGGCATCCGATTGCAGAACAAAGTCATCAGCACCGGTAGTGCCAATCAGATCCGCATTCACAGCGGTGAGGCTATCTACATTGCTAAAGGTAATACCGCTGCCTGTTGCCTCGTTATCTGAGCCCGTAAGAGTCCAGTCTTCACCATCAGCGCCGGTAACGCTGTCTGTACCAGTACCTGCATTAATTGTGCTCACACCGGTAAAGGCAATGTCGTAACTGGTAACAGCGTTGTCGCCATCTACGGTAATGCTATCTGCACCAGTAGTACCAGCTAGCGCTGAAGTTACCGCGCTTACAATGCCATCAAAGGTCAGGGAGCCTGCCGCTACTTGATTAGAAGCGCCGGTCAGTGTCAATCCATCACTGTAGGAGCTGGCATCTAAACTATCGTTGCCGCCATTACCGTCAACTGCGGAAATGCCGGAGATAGTCATATCGTAAACTTCAACATCACCATCGGACTGCAACACGAAGGCATCGGCACTTGTCGTACCCACCAAGTCCGCATTCACAGTAGTGAGGCTATCTACATTACTAAAGGTGATCCCACTGCCCACAGCCTGATTGTCAGTACCGGTCAAGGTCCAGTCAGCGCCATCTGCGCCAATCACACTGTCGGTGCCGCCATCCGCATCCAAGGTGCTCACACCGGTAAAGGCAATATCGTAGCTGGAGACAGCATTGTCGCCATCCACGGTAAAGCTATCTACACCACTGGTACCGGTTAGCGATGAGGTTACAGCACTCACAATACCGCTGAATGTCAGAGAACCGGCGGTTACCTGGCCGTCGCTGCCTGTCAGTGTCAGCCCGTCGCTATAGGCACTGGCATCCAGGCTATCATCACCGCCATTCCCGTCCACGGCAGACATACCGGAGACGGCCATACCGTAAACTTCGATATCACCAGCAGACTGCAATACAAAGGCATCAGCATTGACCGTGCCCACCAGGTCGGCATTTACAGCAGTGATAGTTTCTACACTGGTAAATGTAATACTGCTGTTAGTGGCCTCATAATCATTGCCGGTTAAGGTCCAATCAGCACCATTTGCACCAGTGACACTGTCTGTACCCCCTCCCGCATCAATGCTGCTCAGGCCCATAAAGGCAATGTCATAAATAGTGGTAGCGTTATCGCTGTCTACCGTAAAGTTATCTGAACCGCTAGTAGCGGTGAGTGTTGAGGTAACGGCGCTGACGATACCATCAAAGGTAAGGGTGCCAGACTCTGCAGTAACCTGATTGCTGGTGCCTGTTAGGGTTAGCCCATCGCTATAAGCGCTGGCATCCAGGCTGTCATCACCACCATTGCCGTCGACTGCGGACATGCCGGAAACTGTTATGTCATAAATTTCGATATCCGCATCGGATTGCAGTACAAAGGCATCATCACTGGTTGTACCTACCAGATCGCCATTGACTACAGTGAGCGTCTCAATAGCGCTAAAAGTAATACTGCTACTGACGGCTTCCTTGTCAGTCCCGGTCAGAGTCCAGTCCGCACCATCGGCACCGGTAACACTGTCGGTACCGCCAGCCGCATCGACCGTGCTCACGCCAGTGAAGGCAATTTCATAACTGGTAACTTCGTTATCACCATCGACCGTAAAACTGTCCGCACTACTGGTACCGGTAAGGCCTGAAGTAATGGCGCTGACAATACCATCGAAAGTCAGGCTGCCGGATTCAGCCGTCACCTGATTATCGGTGCCTGTCAGAGCCAGGCCATCGCTATAAGCACTGGCATCCAGGCTATCGGTACCGCCATTGCCATCGACTGCGGACATACCGGAAACCGTCATGTCATAGATTTCGATATCCGCATCGGATTGCAATATAAAGGCATCATCACCCGTTGTGCCTACCAGATCGCCATTGGCTACGGTGATGGTCTCGATCGCACTAAAAGTAATACTGCTGCTGGTCGCTTCTTCGCTAGTCCCGGTCAGGGCCCAATCAGCACCGCTGACACCGGTAACACTATCTGTGCCGTTACCCGCATCGACCGTACTCACGCCAGTGAAAGCAATCTCATAACTGGTAACTTCGTTATCGCCATCGACCGTAAAGCTGTCCGCACTGCTGGTACCAGTTAGAACAGGGGTCATCGCACTGGCAATATCGTTGAAGGTCAGGCTGCCGGATTCAGCCGTCACCTGATTATCGGTGCCTGTCAGAGCCAGGCCAGCACTATAAGCACTGGCATCCAGGCTATCGGTACCGCCATTACCTTCAACAGCAGACATGCCGGAAATAGTCATGTTGTAGATGGCAACGTCTGCGTCAGACTGCAGCACAAAAGCATCATTACCACTGGTGCCGATCAGGTCCGCATTAACTGCAGTCAGGATTTCTACATTGCTAAAAGTGATGCCATTGTTAGTGGCTTCGTAATCGTTGCCGGTTAAGGTCCAGTCCGCGCCATTGGCACCGGTAACGCTGTCATCACCGCCCAGTGCATTCACACTGCTGATACTGCTAAAGGCGATTTCATTCGCCGTCAGTGCATTGGCACCGGTGACCTCAAACGAATCATCACCGGAAGAGGCTTGCAAACTGCCTCCACTCACACTGTCGATATTGCTGAACAGCATCGAACTCGTTGAGACTTGACTATCTGTGCCGGTGAGGGTGACAACACTGATTGCCGTAACACTGTCAGTGCCGTTACCCCCATCGACTGTGCTCACACCGGTGAAGGCAATTTCATAACTGGTAACTTCGTTATCGCCATCGACCGCAAAGCTGTCCGCGCTACTGGTACCGGTCAGAGCGGAGGTTACTGCGCTGGTAATACCGGTGAAGGTCAAGCTGCCAGATTCAGCGGTAACCTGGTTATCGGTGCCTGTCAGAGTCAGGCCAGCACTATAAGCACTGGCATCCAGGCTATCACTTCCGCCATTGCCATCTACTTCTGATATACCGGATATCGTCAGATCGTAAACTTCAATATCGGCATCAGACTGCAATACAAATGCATCTGCACCAGAGCTACCCAATAGGTCAGCATTGGTCGCAGCAATGTTCTCTATGTTGCTGAAAGTAATACTACTGCTACTTGCCTGATTATCTGTACCAGTCAGGGTCCATCCAGCACCATCTGCACCAGTTACACTATCCGTACCATTTCCTGCATCGATTGTACTTACACCGGTGAAGGCAATTTCATAACTGGTAACTTCGTTATCACCATCGACCGCAAAGCTGTCCGCACTGCTGGTACCCGTTAGGGTCGAGGTGATGGCGCTGGCAATATCGTTGAAGGTCAGACTGCCGGATTCAGCCGTCACCTGATTATCGGTGCCTGTCAAAGCCAGACCAGCGCTATAAGCGCTGGCATCCAGGCTATCGGTACCGCCATTACCTTCTACCACTGACATGCCGGAAACCGTCATGCCGTAGACTTCAATATCGGCATCAGACTGCAGCACGAAGTCGTCTGCACCGGTTGTACCGATCAGGTCTGCATTGGTTGCCGTCAGCGCTTCTACATTACTGAAGGTCATACCGCTGCCGGTGGCTTGATAATCCGTGCCGGTCAGGGTCCAGTCTTCACCATTGGCTCCGGTGACACTGTCAGTGTCATCGCCACCATCGACCGTGCTCACGCCAGTGAAGGCAATTTCATAACTGGTAACTTCGTTATCACCATCGACCGTAAAACTGTCCGCACTGCTGGTACCGGTTAGGGTAGAAGTTTTTGCACTGGCAATATCATTGAAGGTCAAGCTGCCGGATTCAGCCGTCACCTGATTATCGGTGCCTGTCAGAGCCAGACCATCGCTATAAGCACTGGCATCCAGGCTATCGGTACCGCCATTGCCATCGACTGCGGACATGCCGGAAACGGTCATGTCATAGATTTCGATATCCGCATCGGATTGCAATACAAAGGCATCATCACTGGTTGTACCTACCAGATCGCCATTGACTAGCGTGAGCGTCTCAATAGCACTAAAAGTAATACTGCTACTGGTCGCTTCCTTGTCAGTCCCGGTCAGAGTCCAGTCCGCGCCATCGGCACCGGTAACACTGTCGGTACCGCCAGCCGCATCAATCGTACTCAGGCCGGTGAAGGCAATCCCATAACTGGTAACTTCGTTATCACCATCGACCGTAAAGCTGTCCGCACTGCTGGTACCCGTTAGAACAGAAGTGATGGCACTGGCAATATCGTTGAAGGTCAGGCTGCCGGATTCAGCCGTCACCTGATTATCGGTGCCTGTCAGAGCCAGACCATCGCTATAAGCGCTGGCATCCAGGCTATCGGTACCGCCATTACCTTCTACAGCTGACATGCCGGAAATAGTCATGTTGTAGATGGCAACGTCTGCATCAGACTGCAGCACAAAGGCATCGTTGCCACTGGTGCCGAACAGGTCCGCATTAACTGCAGTCAGGATTTCTACATTGCTAAAAGTGATGCCATTGTTAGTGGCTTCGTAATCATTACCGGTTAAGGTCCAGTCCGCGCCATTGGCACCGGTAACACTGTCATCCCCCCCCAGCGCATTCACACTGCTGATACTACTAAAGTCGATTTCATTCGCCGTCAGTGCATTGGCACCGGTGACTTCAAACGAATCATCACCGGAGGAAGCTTGCAAACTGCCTCCACTCACACTGTCGATATTGCTGAACAACATCGAGTTCGTTGAGAATTGATTATCTGTGCCGGTCAGGGTGACAACACTGAGTGCGGCTACGCTGTCGGTGCCGTTACCCCCGTCGACCGTACTTACTCCGGTGAAGGCAATCTCATAACTGGTAACTTCGTTATCACCATCGACCGTAAAGCTGTCCGCACTGCTGGTACCGGTTAGGGTAGAAGTTTTTGCACTGGCAATGTCGTTGAAAGTCAGACTGCCGGATTCAGCCGTCACCTGATTATCAGTGCCTGTCAGAGCCAGGCCTGCGCTATAAGCGCTTGCATCCAGGCTATCGGTACCGCCATTACCTTCTACAGCTGACATGCCGGAAATGGTCATGTTGTAGATAGCAATATCTGCGTCAGACTGCAGCACAAAAGCATCGTTGCCACTGGTGCCAATCAGGTCCGCATTAACCGCCGTCAGGATTTCTACATTGCTAAAGGTGATGCCGTTATTTGTGGCTTCGTAATCGTTGCCGGTTAAGGTCCAGTCCTCACCATCGGCACCAATAACACTGTCATCACCCCCCAGCGCATCCACACTGCTGATACCGCTGAACCCGATTTCATTCGCCGTCAGTGTATTTGCACCAGTGACTTCAAACGAATCATCATTCGTTGATGCCTGCAGGCTGCCTCCACTCACACTGTCGATATTGCTAAACAGCATCGAGTTCGTTGAGGCTTGATTATCTGTGCCCGTGAGGGTGACGACACTGAGTGCCGTAACGCTATCAGTACCGCCAGCCGCATCGACCGTACTTACGTCAGAGAAGGCAATCTCATAACTGGTAACTTCGTTATCACCATCGATCGCAAAGCTGTCCGCACTGCTGGTACCGGTTAGAACAGAAGTGATGGCGCTGGCAATATCGTTGAAGGTCAGACTGCCGGATTCAGCCGTCACCTGATTATCGGTGCCTGTCAGAGCCAGGCCTGCGCTATAAGCGCTGGCATCCAGGCTATCGGTACCGCCATTACCTTCTACCGCTGACATGCCGGAAACGGTTATGCCGTAGACTTCAATATCCGCATCAGACTGCAGCACGAAGTCGTCGGCGCCGGTTGTACCGATCAGGTCTGCATTGGTTGCCGTCAGCGCTTCTACATTACTGAAGGTCATACCGCTGCCGGTGGCTTGATAATCCGTGCCGGTCAGGGTCCAGTCTTCACCATTGGCTCCGGTGACACTGTCAGTGTCATCGCCACCATCGATAGTGCTCACGCCGGTGAAGGCAATCTCATAACTGGTAACTTCGTTATCACCATCGACCGTAAAACTGTCCGCACTGCTGGTACCGGTTAGGGTAGAAGTTTTTGCACTGGCAATATCATTGAAGGTCAAGCTGCCGGATTCAGCCGTCACCTGATTATCAGTGCCTGTAAGAGCCAAACCATCGCTATAAGCGCTTGCATCCAGGCTGTCATCACCACCATTGCCATCGACTGCGGACATGCCGGAAACCGTCATGTCATAAATTTCGATATCCGCATCGGATTGCAATACAAAGGCATCATCACTGGTTGTACCTACCAGATCGCCATTGGCTACGGTGATGGTCTCGATCGCACTAAAAGTAATACTGCTGCTGGTCGCTTCCTTGTCAGTCCCGGTCAGAGTCCAGTCCGCACCATCGGCACCGGTAACACTGTCGGTACCGCCAGCCGCATCAATCGTACTCAGGCCGGTGAAGGCAATCCCATAAGTCGAGGCTGCATTGTCGCCATCGACCGTAAAGCTGTCCGCACTGCTGGTACCCGTTAGAACAGAAGTGATGGCGCTGGCAATATCGTTGAAGGTCAGACTGCCGGATTCAGCCGTCACCTGATTATCGGTGCCTGTCAGAGCCAGGCCTGCGCTATAAGCGCTGGCATCCAGGCTGTCATCGCCACCATTGCCTTCGACTGCAGACATGCCGGAAATCGTCATGTTGTAGACTTCAATATCCGCATCAGACTGCAGCACGAAGTCGTCGGCGCCGGTTGTACCGATCAGGTCTGCATTGGTCGCTGTAAGCGTTTCTACATTGCTAAACGTGATGCCGTTGTTAGTCGCTTCGTAGTCATTACCGGTTAAAGCCCAGTCTTCGCTATCAGCACCAGTAACACTGTCTGTTCCACCTTTCGCGTCAATATCGCCAGAGAAGCCGCTGAAGCTGATATTGTTAGCGGTCACACTGGTGCTGCTGGTTACTACAAAGGTATCCGCATTATCAGAGCCTTCCAGGCTGCCGCCCGTCACACTATTGATATTGCTGAAATCGATTGAGTTGGTTGTAGCTTCGTTATCCGTACCAGTCAGGGCCACAACACTCTGCGCAGCTACACTGCCGCCGCCAGAGCCTGCATCCACTGTACTTACGCCAGAGAAGGCAATTTCATAACTGGTAACTTCGTTATCGCCATCGACCGTAAAGCTGTCCGCACTGCTGGTACCGGTTAGAACAGAGGTTTTTGCACTGGCAATATCGTTGAAGGTCAGACTGCCGGATTCAGCCGTCACCTGATTATCGGTGCCTGTCAGAGCCAGGCCTGCACTATAAGCGCTGGCATCCAGGCTATCGGTACCGCCATTACCTTCAACAGCAGACATGCCGGAAATGGTCATGTTGTAGATAGCAATATCTGCGTCAGACTGCAGCACAAAAGCATCGTTGCCACTGGTGCCGATCAGGTCCGCATTAACCGCCGTCAGGATTTCTACATTGCTAAAGGTGATGCCATTGTTAGTGGCTTCATAATCGTTGCCGGTTAAGGTCCAGTCCTCGCCATCGGCACCGGTAACGCTGTCATCACCGCCCAGTGCATTCACACTGCTGATACTGCTAAAGTCGATTTCATTCGCCGTCAGTGCATTGGCACCGGTGACCTCAAACGAATCATCACCGGAAGAGGCTTGCAAACTGCCTCCACTCACACTATCGATATTGCTAAACAGCATCGAGTTCGTTGAGGCTTGATTATCTGTGCCGGTCAGGGTGACGACACTGAGTGCCGTAACGCTATCAGTACCGCCAGCCGCATCGACCGTACTTACGTCAGAGAAGGCAATCTCATAACTGGTAACTTCGTTATCACCATCGATCGCAAAGCTGTCCGCACTGCTGGTACCGGTTAGAACAGAAGTGATGGCGCTGGCAATATCGTTGAAGGTCAGACTGCCGGATTCAGCCGTCACCTGATTATCGGTGCCTGTCAGAGCCAGGCCTGCGCTATAAGCGCTGGCATCCAGGCTATCGGTACCGCCATTACCTTCTACCGCTGACATGCCGGAAACGGTTATGCCGTAGACTTCAATATCCGCATCAGACTGCAGCACGAAGTCGTCGGCGCCGGTTGTACCGATCAGGTCTGCATTGGTTGCCGTCAGCGCTTCTACATTACTGAAGGTCATACCGCTGCCGGTGGCTTGATAATCCGTGCCGGTCAGGGTCCAGTCTTCACCATTGGCTCCGGTGACACTGTCAGTGTCATCGCCACCATCGATAGTGCTCACGCCGGTGAAGGCAATCTCATAACTGGTAACTTCGTTATC
The DNA here is from genome assembly GCF_003076275.1 of Microbulbifer sp. A4B17. NCBI lineage: Bacteria > Pseudomonadati > Pseudomonadota > Gammaproteobacteria > Cellvibrionales > Microbulbiferaceae > Microbulbifer > Microbulbifer sp. A4B17. Next base: position 355,864 of record NZ_CP029064.1, on the reverse strand, counting down.
ACCATCGACCGTAAAACTGTCCGCACTGCTGGTACCGGTTAGGGTAGAAGTTTTTGCACTGGCAATATCATTGAAGGTCAAGCTGCCGGATTCAGCCGTCACCTGATTATCAGTGCCTGTAAGAGCCAAACCATCGCTATAAGCGCTTGCATCCAGGCTGTCATCACCACCATTGCCATCGACTGCGGACATGCCGGAAACCGTCATGTCATAAATTTCGATATCCGCATCGGATTGCAATACAAAGGCATCATCACTGGTTGTACCTACCAGATCGCCATTGGCTACGGTGATGGTCTCGATCGCACTAAAAGTAATACTGCTGCTGGTCGCTTCCTTGTCAGTCCCGGTCAGAGTCCAGTCCGCACCATCGGCACCGGTAACACTGTCGGTACCGCCAGCCGCATCAATCGTACTCAGGCCGGTGAAGGCAATCCCATAAGTCGAGGCTGCATTGTCGCCATCGACCGTAAAGCTGTCCGCACTGCTGGTACCCGTTAGAACAGAAGTGATGGCGCTGGCAATATCGTTGAAGGTCAGACTGCCGGATTCAGCCGTCACCTGATTATCGGTGCCTGTCAGAGCCAGGCCTGCGCTATAAGCGCTGGCATCCAGGCTGTCATCGCCACCATTGCCTTCGACTGCAGACATGCCGGAAATCGTCATGTTGTAGACTTCAATATCCGCATCAGACTGCAGCACGAAGTCGTCGGCGCCGGTTGTACCGATCAGGTCTGCATTGGTCGCTGTAAGCGTTTCTACATTGCTAAACGTGATGCCGTTGTTAGTCGCTTCGTAGTCATTACCGGTTAAAGCCCAGTCTTCGCTATCAGCACCAGTAACACTGTCTGTTCCACCTTTCGCGTCAATATCGCCAGAGAAGCCGCTGAAGCTGATATTGTTAGCGGTCACACTGGTGCTGCTGGTTACTACAAAGGTATCCGCATTATCAGAGCCTTCCAGGCTGCCGCCCGTCACACTATTGATATTGCTGAAATCGATTGAGTTGGTTGTAGCTTCGTTATCCGTACCAGTCAGGGCCACAACACTCTGCGCAGCTACACTGCCGCCGCCAGAGCCTGCATCCACTGTACTTACGCCAGAGAAGGCAATTTCATAACTGGTAACTTCGTTATCGCCATCGACCGTAAAGCTGTCCGCACTGCTGGTACCGGTTAGAACAGAGGTTTTTGCACTGGCAATATCGTTGAAGGTCAGACTGCCGGATTCAGCCGTCACCTGATTATCGGTGCCTGTCAGAGCCAGGCCTGCACTATAAGCGCTGGCATCCAGGCTATCGGTACCGCCATTACCTTCAACAGCAGACATGCCGGAAATGGTCATGTTGTAGATAGCAATATCTGCGTCAGACTGCAGCACAAAAGCATCGTTGCCACTGGTGCCGATCAGGTCCGCATTAACCGCCGTCAGGATTTCTACATTGCTAAAGGTGATGCCATTGTTAGTGGCTTCATAATCGTTGCCGGTTAAGGTCCAGTCCTCGCCATCGGCACCGGTAACGCTGTCATCACCGCCCAGTGCATTCACACTGCTGATACTGCTAAAGTCGATTTCATTCGCCGTCAGTGCATTGGCACCGATGACCTCAAACGAATCATCACCGGAAGAGGCTTGCAAACTGCCTCCACTCACACTATCGATATTGCTAAACAGCATCGAGTTCGTTGAGGCTTGATTATCTGTGCCGGTCAGGGTGACGACACTGAGTGCCGTAACGCTATCAGTACCGCCAGCCGCATCGACCGTACTTACGTCAGAGAAGGCAATCTCATAACTGGTAACTTCGTTATCACCATCGATCGTAAAACTGTCCGCACTACTGGTACCCGTTAGAACAGAAGTGATGGCGCTGACAATATCGTTGAAGGTCAGACTGCCGGATTCAGCCGTCACCTGATTATCGGTGCCTGTCAGAGCCAGGCCTGCGCTATAAGCGCTGGCATCCAGGCTGTCATCGCCACCATTGCCTTCGACTGCAGACATGCCGGAAATCGTCATGTTGTAGACTTCAATATCCGCATCAGACTGCAGCACGAAGTCGTCGGCGCCGGTTGTACCGATCAGGTCTGCATTGGTCGCTGTAAGCGTTTCTACATTGCTAAACGTGATGCCGTTGTTAGTCGCTTCGTAGTCGTTACCGGTTAAAGCCCAGTCTTCGCTATCAGCACCAGTAACACTGTCTATTCCATCTTTCGCGTCAATATCGCCGGAGAAACCGCTGAAGCTGATATTGTTAGCGGTCACACTGGTGCTGCTGGTTACAACAAAGGTATCTGCATTATCAGAGCCTTCCAGGCTGCCGCCCGTCACACTATTGATATTGCTGAAATCGATTGAGTTGGTTGTAGCTTCGTTATCCGTACCAGTCAGGGCCACAACACTCTGCGCAGCTACACTGCCGCCGCCAGAGCCTGCATCCACTGTACTTACGCCAGAGAAGGCAATTTCATAACTGGTAACTTCGTTATCGCCATCGACCGTAAAGCTGTCCGCACTGCTGGTACCGGTTAGAACAGAGGTTTTTGCACTGGCAATATCGTTGAAGGTCAGACTGCCGGATTCAGCCGTCACCTGATTATCGGTGCCTGTCAGAGCCAGGCCTGCACTATAAGCGCTGGCATCCAGGCTATCGGTACCGCCATTACCTTCAACAGCAGACATGCCGGAAATGGTCATGTTGTAGATAGCAATATCTGCGTCAGACTGCAGCACAAAAGCATCGTTGCCACTGGTGCCGATCAGGTCCGCATTAACCGCCGTCAGGATTTCTACATTGCTAAAGGTGATGCCATTGTTAGTGGCTTCATAATCGTTGCCGGTTAAGGTCCAGTCCTCGCCATCGGCACCGGTAACGCTGTCATCACCGCCCAGTGCATTCACACTGCTGATACTGCTAAAGTCGATTTCATTCGCCGTCAGTGCATTGGCACCGGTGACCTCAAACGAATCATCACCGGAAGAGGCTTGCAAACTGCCTCCACTCACACTATCGATATTGCTAAACAGCATCGAGTTCGTTGAGGCTTGATTATCTGTGCCGGTCAGGGTGACGACACTGAGTGCCGTAACGCTATCAGTACCGCCAGCCGCATCGACCGTACTTACGTCAGAGAAGGCAATCTCATAACTGGTAACTTCGTTATCACCATCGATCGCAAAGCTGTCCGCACTGCTGGTACCGGTTAGAACAGAAGTGATGGCGCTGGCAATATCGTTGAAGGTCAGACTGCCGGATTCAGCCGTCACCTGATTATCGGTGCCTGTCAGAGCCAGGCCTGCGCTATAAGCGCTGGCATCCAGGCTATCGGTACCGCCATTACCTTCTACCGCTGACATGCCGGAAACGGTTATGCCGTAGACTTCAATATCCGCATCAGACTGCAGCACGAAGTCGTCGGCGCCGGTTGTACCGATCAGGTCTGCATTGGTTGCCGTCAGCGCTTCTACATTACTGAAGGTCATACCGCTGCCGGTGGCTTGATAATCCGTGCCGGTCAGGGTCCAGTCTTCACCATTGGCTCCGGTGACACTGTCAGTGTCATCGCCACCATCGATAGTGCTCACGCCGGTGAAGGCAATCTCATAACTGGTAACTTCGTTATCACCATCGACCGTAAAACTGTCCGCACTGCTGGTACCGGTTAGGGTAGAAGTTTTTGCACTGGCAATATCATTGAAGGTCAAGCTGCCGGATTCAGCCGTCACCTGATTATCAGTGCCTGTAAGAGCCAAACCATCGCTATAAGCGCTTGCATCCAGGCTGTCATCACCACCATTGCCATCGACTGCGGACATGCCGGAAACCGTCATGTCATAAATTTCGATATCCGCATCGGATTGCAATACAAAGGCATCATCACTGGTTGTACCTACCAGATCGCCATTGGCTACGGTGATGGTCTCGATCGCACTAAAAGTAATACTGCTGCTGGTCGCTTCCTTGTCAGTCCCGGTCAGAGTCCAGTCCGCACCATCGGCACCGGTAACACTGTCGGTACCGCCAGCCGCATCAATCGTACTCAGGCCGGTGAAGGCAATCCCATAAGTCGAGGCTGCATTGTCGCCATCGACCGTAAAGCTGTCCGCACTGCTGGTACCCGTTAGAACAGAAGTGATGGCGCTGGCAATATCGTTGAAGGTCAGACTGCCGGATTCAGCCGTCACCTGATTATCGGTGCCTGTCAGAGCCAGGCCTGCGCTATAAGCGCTGGCATCCAGGCTGTCATCGCCACCATTGCCTTCGACTGCAGACATGCCGGAAATCGTCATGTTGTAGACTTCAATATCCGCATCAGACTGCAGCACGAAGTCGTCGGCGCCGGTTGTACCGATCAGGTCTGCATTGGTCGCTGTAAGCGTTTCTACATTGCTAAACGTGATGCCGTTGTTAGTCGCTTCGTAGTCATTACCGGTTAAAGCCCAGTCTTCGCTATCAGCACCAGTAACACTGTCTGTTCCACCTTTCGCGTCAATATCGCCAGAGAAGCCGCTGAAGCTGATATTGTTAGCGGTCACACTGGTGCTGCTGGTTACTACAAAGGTATCCGCATTATCAGAGCCTTCCAGGCTGCCGCCCGTCACACTATCGACATTGCTGAAGTCAATTAAGCTGGTTGTGGCTTCGTTATCTGTACCGGTAAGAACCGTTGTACCAATTGCCGCAATACTATTGTCTCCACCGGCCAGATCGACCTCTTCAATACCACTGAAGGAAATAGTATCTAGTGTAAATGCGTTATCGCCAGTGATGGTTATTGCATCATCATTATCTGACAAGATAAAAATATCCGTACCACTTCCACCTGTGACAGTAGCCGTGGCAGCAGTAATATCACCCAGTGTATTAGTGGTATCAGATACCATTCCACTAAAAGGGTCGACCCCTACAGCTAGGTCAAATACAGCAACATCGATTGTCCCACTGTTGGTAAATGATCCACCCGCATCAATATCTAGAGTTCCACTATCGGCCTCAATTATAACGCCATCAGCGATTGAAACATCGGCATATGACTGCAATAAAAGAGTGTTACTGTTATTAGCCCATTCAAGATTGCCAACAACACTGATACCATAGGAAAAAGCATCCGCATCGTCACCGGAACCCGGCTCCAGAGTATCTGCACCGTCACCATCATCGAATGACCCTGAATCTGCATCCGTTACTTGGATAGTGACGTTGCTACTGTCTAGAGCATATTCAATAGCCCCTGTTGAGACACAATTGCTACCACTGCAAGTATCAGAAATCTCCATCCAACCTGGGTCTAACAACCAGAGGCCCGTCTCCCCATCCCCATGACTCAGGGTGGAGACAAACATATTGTCTTCATCCAGATTCAGGTAAATCTTGCCGGAGGTTTCTACCAGGCCACCATCACCGCCGTCTTCCCCTGACTCGGCAAGAATCGTACCGCCAAAATCGGTAGTGTCATCGGCCCAAACAATAACGGTGCCGCCATCGGCATCGCCAACACCGCTGGCATCGATATAGGCTTCTGCCGTGACCGCAGTGGTTTCGGCATTGCGAATATCTTCGTTGTCCCCCTGGTAGTCACCTCCAATAAGGACTTCGCCACCAGAGGAAGTGCCACGGGCGTCAATATTCCCGCTAACAACAACTTCATCACCTAAAACAGCAACGTAACCACCACTGCCAGAGTCAGCTGCTACCGAAATATCTCCGCTGTGCTCGGCAAAGTCCCCCTCCAGGACAACCTCACCACCAACACTGCCGGATGCATCCAGAGTTCCATTATTGACGACCCCGGAGCCCGATCCAAACAAGCGAATCTTGCCTCCGCTGGTATCAATACCACGAGCGGTTATTGTGCCTTCATTGTTTACCGCAGCAGTAAACAGGTCACCGGAAACGCTGGCTTCCATTAAAACCTGAGCGCCTTCGATGGCACCTTCATTTAATACAGCACTATCGAGGCCTAGGTCATTTTCCATAACCTCTTTAGTGACCTTGATGCCGATCATTCCATCAGCATCAAAAGTTAATAAGGCTTCATCGGCTGCTGCCAGGCTGACGAGTTCAGCACTGATCAAGCCAGTAGAGGCGTTTGTAACCTGCTTACCTACCAGAACCGCGCTGGATGCATTAATCACACCGCGGTTAATAACAACTCCTGAAGAACCCGACTCACCTTTAAAGGCAAAATCACCATTCATAAAATCTTCAGGACTCATATCGAGCCCAGACGCTGTTATAGCGCCGACATTAACTGTGGCTGTTTCGGTAAAAAGAACTCCTCGCGGGTTCACCAGGATAACGTGGCCATTGGCCTCTATCGCACCCTGGATCGTGGTGACATCCTGATCCAGGATTCGGTTAAGCACGATAGAAGAGGAGTCTGGCTGCAGGAATTGGACCAGTTCTTCTTCGCTTAAATTAAAAGAATCCCAGTCGATCGATAACAGGTCCGTTACCTGGTCGACCGTTGTTGTTGTCCCGTCAACATCGATGGTGCCGCTACCGCCGGTTACTACTCCGCCTTCAGGTCCAGCATGAACCATCGGGCTAATTAGCCCTGCAAACAGGCCAGCATAGGCAAAACTTGACACCTTAATGGCACTTGCTAATTTTCTTAACTCAAGCTTTTTGTTTTTGGCTTTCATACCAGCACCTTGCGAAGAGGAACCTTGCTACTTTTAAGTATTCAGGAAACAGTAATTATTCAGTTATAAAAAATCGAAAAGTCAGCGTAGACGGTGGGCTCGTCTTCACCAACTCCAGTATTTACTATCGAGGAGCTCGACATAATTGGCCAGGCAACAGAGACTTTACTCGAGAAGCTGTCACTCCAATTCATCTTAAACAGCATTCCGCCACCGGAGAATCGAGCCCAATCGTCCTCCACGGTATCCTCATAATTATTCACATAGCCATATCCAACATCGGCAATCAACGCCACCTGGAAAATGTCATTCAAGCGCTGATTAAACAGGATGGGATTCATAAATTCAGGGAAGTTTACATACCATTCTGCGGAGACTATTGCCCCCATATCCGCAGAAAAATCTCTTGCGGAGAAGGCGCGTACACCATTGGCACCACCGAGGGATAACTGCTCGAATCCCGGCAGGCTACTTTCACTATATTGGGCTCTTCCTTTTACAATCAGCCTTGAGTGGTCATCAGTAAAAGGCATAGGCAGGAAGATCAGAGAACTGGTGTTAATGGCCAGCTTATTGAAGTCATCTCCCCTACCCGGTTCAACCGCATTTTGATGCTCACCGTACTGTGCGGTAGCACTTACTACATTCAGCATTGAAAGGAAGCCATTAGAAAGGCTATCCATATAGATACCAACTTCCCCGCCATAAACGTGGTCATTGGTAAACTCGATAACGCCATCCAGGTCTGATTTTTTTTCTGTCAGGCCGAAGGATCCGGTGAGGTTGAAATCCCTTGAGCGTCGAAACTTATGATCTAAAGACAGCGCATAGCTTTTGTTTACACCTGAAATTTCCAGCAAATTAACTACGTCACCATCATCTTCTTCATTAAAAAGACTAAACTCATTGTGATCTGCTGATATTTCCAATCTGGTACGAGGGCCGAATAGAGGGAAGCTGTATCTAATCTGTCCGAGATCAGAACCATAATCTTCATCTGACTCAGGGTTGGATTTCAAGTAACCCAGCGTTAATGCATCACCGATGCCAAGAGGATTCAGCCAGTCAACAGTCGCATAAACCCTTTCACTACCAGTATAGAGAGAACCATGATTATCGGCTCTGAAAGACGCGCGCCAGGAATCCGACTCACGCACCTTTAAATTAAGCTTGGTTTCGCCGGGGTTATCGCCCGCACTAAAATAGCCAGTAACATTTAATCCTGGCAGGTCATTAAGTAAATATAACCCTTCCTCGATATTCTCGTGGTTTACCAGATGGCCGCGCTGGTCTTCGAAGGGCTCCGCCAGTTTTTCGTCCGAGTAGTCTTCGTTATCTTCTGCAACAACCTGTCCGAGGAGCCCCTCTTGTACCGTAAGAGTGACCACTCCATTTTCCACATCTTGAGCGGGAATTTGCACTTGGGCCAAGAACAGCCCTTGGCGACGATAGAAGCTTGTCAATTCGGCAGCAATCTCTTCAAGATCGCCATAACTTAAGCCTCTCTCTTTATTCTGCTTTTCAATTACTCCTACAAGTTTTTTAAGCTCTACCGGCCCTAAACCACCCGGGTTAAACTGAGCATTCATGTTACCGAGTAATATTGCCAGCTCTTCAAGGTTGTCTACGGTATAGCCACTAGCGAGGATTTGATCCTCTTTCATAAATTTAGCCCGAAGCTCTTCTGCCATTTTCTCCACGGTTTCCCGGGAGATACCAAACTCGGGATATTCTTCTAAACGATGAAATTTAAATTCTTTTACAGTAATCCGAGGTCCCTGATTTCTCTGGGCGACTTCAGGAATTTCAGTGTTTAAGTTAGGGTCTTCAGCCTCATAAGTGCGCTGCAAGAAATCTTTGGTTACATCTACTTCATTAATAGTAGATGTTTCCTGGTTAAAGGCTTCCCGTACTCGACTGCGAAAACTGGATCCATCCTCCTGGGCAAAAACCGGTACTTGCGATACAAGAAAGCCAGCACCTATAAATAATGCCAACTTACTCTTTTTTAGCCCAAGCATATTTCCCCCAGATTTAATCTCTTTTTCTTTATTCCAACCAACTTGACTATCGTATCGATATTCGCTGGTAATTATTTAACCTAGTTAACATCTCTAACGACACGGAAACCAGTGAACTCATCGGGCTGTCCATTATGAAGCTTCTTGGTGGTTGCCAGGCAGCGACTCATCGGATCAATACGGCTACCTCCCAAAGCGAGCAATTCACCTTCTGTACCTAACCCCCACTCCTGGACATTACCTACAGCATTGAGCAGCCCAAATCCGTTAGAAGAGCCGGCCCGAGCGGGCACCAACTCAGCACCCTTCTCGATGCCGCCATACTTCAAGTGACAGTTTCGATCTGCCACTTCATCCTCTCCCCTGGCACTGGCAGCAGCGAACCACTCCTGTTCGGAGGGAAGGCGGTAGCGGTAGCCCGTCTCATCGCTGAGCCAACTTAGATAAGCCTCGGCTGTTGCCAGGGACAACTTATTTGCCGGTAGAGCTGAGACTTCCGGGGTCTGCTCTCCGCACTGACCTGCTATGCGGCAGAATTGAGCTAGCTCAGCACTGCTGACCTCATACTTACCAACTGCCAGAGGCCTGCCACTTAATCCTTTAATCACCACCATTGCCGGGCCTTTAGCACCATCCGCAAGACGGTCACGACAGGTATAGCGCTCACCTCGCCGACCACTACCCGGAACAAGATGGCCGCAGAAATCCAGCTTGAAATCCTTCAATGGTTGATATGCAGGCAAGAGAGCCCTGAACTGATCAACCAGCGTTTCCGTCTGAAGTGGATCTTTAGTACCGAGATTTGATGCGCAATTTACCAGCTCCTCACCCACCACAGGACGGATTTTCAGGGCTTTTGCACTATCCAGCTTCGCCAGGCTGGACAGCTGCGAGCCTATTGCAGTGACATTCATAGAGAAGCTACAAGTAAGAGCTGCTTCCATGTCATCAAGCACAGAATCAATCTGCTTCTGCTTTAGCGCAGAAAGACGGCGGCGCTCCGCCCGCTCTTCAGCCAGACGGATACGTTCAGCCTCGCGCTCCTCCGCAATGCGCTCCGCTTCGAGACGAGCACGCAGGTTCTCTCTATCGTTCGCCAGCTGTGTTTTAATCGCCTCAGCTTCTTCAGACTCACCGTACCAGTTGGCAACTCCTGCCAACATGACATCAGCCTGATCCAGATTGCCCAGGTTTAACTGACCGGTTGCGGCAGCCAGGAAAAGTTCTGAAACCTGGCGGCGGGAGGAGTCCAAGAATTCACTATCGGCAGGGTTCAAATCGGAGTATTCCTTCAACTCAAGCTGAAGATCCCGCTCCCAGGCCGGAGTCAGAATACTCAAACCAATCAAGCGGGTGATGGCTTCTTTCTTATCAGCAATACGCCGCGCCAAAAGCTCCTGTTCGTGCTTGCGTTCAAGCTCGATCCTTACTCGCTCTTGCTCAACCGCATTTTGTTGTTGCAGGTGGCCATAGCCCACGACAGCGCCACCCAAGACCATGACAAACGCACTACCGAGAACCCATTTCCAGGTATGGCTAACAAAAAATGCCTGTACGAACTTCTCAACGGTGCTTGTACGGTTTTCCCGCTTCAGCTCTAAAGCTGATTCAAGTGCTCGCCACTGCCGGCGATTGAGCCCTTTAATCCGCTTGGGCCGCAGGCCTTGCTCCAAGGCTTTGTCTGCAGGCGTCTTGTCATAAGGGTGTCGCCCGCAGAACAGCTCATAGGCAACGCACCCCAATGCAAATACATCGTCACTCGGTGCTGGTTCTGCCCCCTTAAGCATCTCAAGGCTTGCATATGCCGGGGTGAGAGCTCCAAGGGTGCCCGCATCAAATACAGTCGTCTCGCCAACTTTATTGGAGATACCGCCCTCGGAGACTGCTCGGGCAATACCAAAATCAAATACTTTTGCACCTTTCTTATTGGTGACAAAGATATTACCTGGCTTAAAGTCAGAATGAACAATCTTATGGGAGTGGGCATATATCAGAGCCTGGGAGATATCCCAAAACACCGATCGAGCACGCTCGGGCTCCAGCCCTACATCGGCGTGATCGCGCAGCAACTTGTCCAAAGGAGCACCTTCGAGGAACTCCATTGTCATAAATACGCGATCGCCATCACGGTCAAAATCGTAAACTGTTACGATATTTGGATGTGCGAGTGTTTGTGACTTACGCGCTTCCCGCTGGAGAGAAATAAAAGCATCCGGGTGCTTTTGGAAATCATCATTGAGCAGTTTGATAGCAACATAAGGCTCGCTATCACTGGCTTCCAATTTGCGGCGGTCCAGGGCCTTGTAAACCGCCCCCATGCCCCCAACACCCAGGAGCTTATCAAGCTCAAATCGACCCTTGATTACAGTTTTAGTCACTGCATTTGAGCCAGAAGCTTCAAAGGGCTCAGGTATTACAGCCGAATCGGCAGAAACTCCGCCCAATACTTCATTGGCTTCAGGTCCACTAGCTCCCCTATTAGGGGGGGGCGCAAAGACAGTAGCATCTGAGCTAAAGCTGGCAGCAGCTGAGGGGATTACAGGTTGGGCACCTTTAACAGGGGGGTGATCATTTGCTCCAGTCTTATCCTGCTGAACAACAACGGTGATATCACCATCCTCTGTCAGCCCGCTGGTTGATTGGCCCGAGCCCGGCGGAGTGTCACTCGGCCGAACAATACGCGTCTTATCGTTCAATTCCGCCTCCATGGGAAATCATTACGACACATCCAAATCCGCAAAAGCTTTGTTATTGATCTAATGGGCAAGGCAATAAAGTAGGTTGCGAAGTATATCGAACAGCCTTTGGGGCAACAACGAATCAATATTCAAATAAATTTGCCTTAACATGCCATCAAACTATTATTTTTATCCAGCCCCCGGAATCATTGAGTATCGCCTAGATTCAGCACTGAATTACATATTATTACAAAGCAAGCTTATCAAAAAAATACCGCTAAATGCTTTCAAATTGATATTTGACTGTCAATCAATATCCATGACTAAAACCGTTCACTTATCCCCATTAAAAATTTGTTAAGTTTTACAAATCAAAAAAGGTGTCAGAGTCAAATAGTGCAAACAGGCATAACCCGTAACTGCTTAAAATAGCTTCTCGAAATTAGTGCCAGAGTCGATTAAATAACTCGAAAATAAGTTTGTTTTTAGCTTTCTCTTTGTTTAAATCATCACAGTTGCCACCGCGACGATAACCTGAACTACTGCAAATCGCGGTGGTAAGGGATTAACCACCAACATCACACGCCAACTAATGAGGGACATCCCATGGCTATCTACATGAACTTCAACAACAAAGCCATCAAAGGCAATGTTACTGCTTCCGGCTACGAGGACTGGATCGAAATTGACAGCTTCAACTTCGGTGTTGGGCGCGGCATTACCATGGAAGCTGGCGCCATGTCAAACCGTGAAGCTTCTCGTCCGAGCCTGAGCGAAGTAAGCTTCACCAAGCGCATTGATGCTGCTTCCGGCGGTCTGTTCAAGTCCTCCGTAACCGGTGACGAAGGTGTACCCGTAGAGATCCACGTAGTACAAACCGGTGCTAACTCTGTAGAGAAGTACGCTGTATACAAACTGGAAAACACTCTGATTTCCTCCTACAGCATCGGTGCTTCCGCTGGCGGCGCCCCGGCTGAATCTGTGTCCCTGAGCTACGCCAAAATTGAAGCGGACCTCAACCACGCAGATAAAACTAACAAGAACCCCAAAAATATGCGTGTTGGATACTGCCTGGAAACAGCCAAGCCGCTGTAAGACAGCAGAACCTGATCTGTATATACAATGGTCTGCAGAAACTTCTGCAGACCATTATTTAACAGTTATTTAGCTGAGCGCTTATTGAGTTTTCAGCTAAATATCTGAACGTATAACAACTAGTACTATTCTCCAAGGCACCGTAGGGATAGTAGGGGCTGCCCATGACTACATTAAATCAAGATAGAAGACTGATTGAGGTCGACAGCCCGCTCGGTACCGATGCGGTAATCGCTACCAGTTTGCAAGGCGAAGAGCATATATCCAAGCTATTCCGCTATGAAGTTCAACTCCTATCTGATGATCATGCAATAAGCCAGAAGGATATTGTTGGCAAGGACGTTACCATTTCTGTGCATCACTCAGAAACGCCTCGCTATATTAATGGTTACGTTACTCAATTATCCCTTCGCGATGTCAACGCTGAAGGGATACGCAGCTATAGTGCCACGATTCAACCGGGCCTTTGGTTTACCAGCCTCGGAGGCTCCAACAGAATTTTTGAAAAGAAATCTGCAAAACAGATTCTTGAAGAAGTTTTAGGCGAGTACAGTAAAGTTATTAAGTTGAGCGTTAAGTTAAATGCTGAATATATAACTCGTGAATATTGCGTACAGTTTGATGAAAGTGATTTTGAATTTATCAATCGCCTTATGGCTGAAGAAGGTATTTCCTACTACTTTAAGCACTCAAATGGGCAACACGAGCTTGTTCTTTGTGATGATAGCCAGGATTTCTATGACTGCGAAAGCGAACAGATAGAATACGATGGAAGTGGCAGCCATCCCACAAAAAATACCGTAAGTAGTTGGCAGCGAAATTTCAACTATCACGGCGGTGGCTTTGAACTGAAAGATTATTGCGAATTCACAGCAACAAAAGACAACAAGCAGCAGGTGAAAACCACCAGCCAGCTAAATGACGTCAGCAGTTATATGCGTAGTCTTTACGGACTTAATCATTTCCAGGCTGATGGTGAAAACAAACATAAATTCACAGATAGCTATCATAAAGCACTTGCTGAACGCTCAATGGAAGCGCAAGAAGCTTTATTTGATGTAAGCCACGGCCGCAGCGACTGTCCCTCATTTACCGCTGGCGGCCGTTTTAATTTTGACCACACACTCTCTTCAGAGAAAGGAAAGTACCTTATTACTTCCGTGCACATCTCTGCTGCAGATGGCAATAATACCGAAACACATTTTCACAATACCTTTAGCTGCATACCCTCCTCGGTAACCCCGAGACCTGAACCCAATATATTTGCTAAGAAGGTTCACTCTCCGCAAGTCGCGCGTGTTCTTGAAGTTAAGGCAACCACCTCTGACAGCTCCCAAGATCCCTACACCCAAATCAAGGTGAAGTTCCCATGGAATTCACAGCAGAACAGTTGCTGGGTACGGGTGATGCAGTCATTTGCCGGAAAGAATTGGGGAGCAAACTTTGTTCCCAGGGTAAATCAGGAAGTTATTGTTACTTACATTAATGGTGACCCAGATAGGCCGCTAATAACCGGGGCTGTATACAACGGCGATAATCCTGGCCCTAACTACACAGCAACTCAAAGTGGCTGGAAAACCGAATATGAAGGTAGCGCTTTTAATGAGCTTCGATTTGACGATAAAGGTGGAAGCGAAGAGGTCTATATGGAGGCAGGCAAAGACCATAACTTTGTCGTCCATAATGATCAAACAGGTAAAATAGAAAACAAGCAGACCCTTGAAGTTAAGCAGGACCGATCTATCACAGTTACTGATGGCAATGAGGTTGTCACCATCTCAAAGGGTGATCAAAAGCTCAATGTCAGCAAGGGCAATCAGGTTGTCACTATCGGTTCAGGAAATCATACACTCAAAGTCAGTAAAGGCTCTCAAACTACGGATGCAATGGGCGCAATTAAGATTTCCTCAAAAGCATCTATTGAATTAAAAGTGGGCGGCAGCAGCATCAAACTGACTCCTGCTGGTATCACCATCAAAGGAACAATGCTCTCCTGTAAGGGCGACGCTACCGCGGAGGTTAAGGGTGGCGGAATGCTGACCCTGAAAGGCGGCGTAACCATGATTAATTGATGGGGATATATCAATGACAGACCTCATTAAAGTAGAAGCTCTAACAGCGGATGAGCTACTTAAAAATTTTGAAGTTAGTGACGAAGCGGAAGAACACTTGGTACCAGATACTGCACCAGAGGTCAGTATAAATCGCCTCGTGGATGCAGGCTTGTTTCCTGACGCAATCAAATTACTTGCCCATGGGCTGCCAAAACGTGAAGCCGTGTGGTGGGCTTGCCTTGCTGCGCGAGATATCCAAGGCCCACAAACCGACGAAGACAATGTAAACGCGCTTAACGCCGCTGAGACCTGGGCCAAAAAACCCAGTGAAGAAGCCCGCTTACGCTGCAAGCTATTCGGTGAGAAGACAAAGCATAAAACACCAGCGAGCTGGGCAGCTACTGCAGCAAGCTGGTGCCATGGAAGTTTGGCCGCTGAAGGTGAACCGGTGGTTGAACCACCTGAGCACCTTTATGCGCACGCGGTTGCTGGCAGTGTAACACTTGCTGCTGTGCTATCTGACCCAGTTGATCCAAATAAAAGATTCATGCGCTATATGGAGCAAGGTCTCGACCTAGCTCGGGGCGGAAACGGCAGGGCTGAGGGATAAACTATGGGTAAGCCAGCTTCTCGTATAGGCGATATGCATGTATGTCCAATGGTCACCGGCACAGTCCCTCATGTAGGTGGTCCTGTACTGAGCCCTGGGGCTCCCACTGTTATTATCGGTGGAATGCCTTCAGCAACGGTAGGCAGCACATGTACCTGTGTAGGCCCACCCGATACGGTCGCTATGGGAAGCACTACAGTTATGTTGCAAAAAAAGCCAGCCGCTCGAATGGGCGATACTACGGGACATGGTGGAAAAATAGTTATTGGCTGCCCGACGGTATTAATTGGCGGCTGAATATGGCTAGATTTCTTTTATTGGCTGTAACAATACTTTCATCCACTAGCGGAGTATCTATGTCACTTTTTACAAAAGATGAGGTTTTCCTTTTTTCTCCCGTAAATGGCTATCTAACATATGAAAACTCACCAACTCAAAATACATCAGTAAAAAGAGTAGTGGAATGCGATGGGAAAACTTATGAAGATATTACGGTAACCGATAGTTACGGTCATTTTTCTTTTGAACCGCTAACAAAACTTGAGAGAAATTTGCTACCCAAAGAATTTGTTTCTCATCAAAAAATAATAGTCAACCATAAAGGGAAAGATTATTTAATTTGGGAAACAGTAAAAAGAAGCGAAGAATTGAATTCTGAACTTGAGGGTCAAAAACTGGATTTTGAATGTGAAATAACAGATGAATACAAATTTATTCATATGACATTTAATTCTGTGGGCACCAACTGCAAGCTTAAAACACAAGATAGTTAATAGTTCTCAAGCATCAATCAATTACCTACATATTATCTTCCAACTTATAAAAATAATGAGTCTTTAATAATAAAGACCTAATAATCAGCACGTATGCTACGTGTAAACACTTAATCATGAGCAGAAAACCATCTGGTCACGATATATATTCTTTCATATTTATTTATCGGAGTTAATTAGCAACAAACCACCGAGGTATTTCATATCACGGTTAGGAGGACTAAGATGGGAAGTACAATTACGCATAAAGATGCTGCTTTATTAGCAAGCTCAGTTTACGAAATTCAAAACGATAAATTCACCCCGCCAACTATTGATCGATTTAAAAACCAATGGGATCTTTCAGATCATGATGATGTAATTGAAGGCTCTTCTGGCACATTGTGGGTCATAAAGAAAAGAACAGGGTTTGGGGTTATAGCAAGGGGGAAGGGAGAATTTAAGGATGATGTACTCATTCTTCTAAGAGGGACGGACAATAATTTTGACTGGGCAACGGATGCAACCGTCGGATTTTCTCCATCTGAAACAGGGAGATTTGTTCACACCGGATTCAATAAATGTTTCGGTAGTATCTTACCAGAACTTAAAGAAAAAGTTATTTCTCTAGGTCACAATATTAGAACGATCCATTGCGTGGGGCATAGCCTTGGAGGTGCCCTAGCAACTCTCACAAGTGAGTGGCTAAAGAAATCAGGTTTATCCCCTACTGATAATATAAAGCTATATACTTTTGGCAGCCCAAGGGTTGGGGCCTTAAGCTTTGTTAAACTTATGACAAGTGAGTTAGACAAGGGTAAGAATATATACCGTGTATATCATAAAACTGATGTTGTCCCTATGGTTCCAATGTGGCCTTTTTACCATTTACCCTATGGTGAAAAAGCTTATTGCCTTAACAGCCCTGGAAACTCACCTTCAGGCGAGTATCATAAGATGGTTAGGTATATTGAAAGCGTAAACAAAGCCAGCTCTTGGAATACCATGTTTGAATTAGAACCAACTACCCCACCATCGGTAATTGAAAACTGGCTGAAATCTGATGGACCGATAAGTTTTACAATTAACACAATGGATATGATAAACAAAGCTATATCCTATGTAATTCTGAAAATCCTAAAGCTTACAGGAATTAGCATTCAACTGGGGTTGGCATCTGGTGTGACGCTATTGGATATGCTGGCTTATGTTCTACAGCAAGGAATTGATTTTTCCAAATCACTTTCATTATGGGTCTACAGCTTAATAAAGAAAATAATGATTCTTTTAGGCATGAAAATCAAAAAAGATATCAGCCTTACCTATCAATTTATTAGACACATTCTTACCTCGTTAAAACAGAAAATAGACCTCCTCGTTGAAAAGGCTGCGCGATCAATTTTTAGAGATGAGTAATACTAAATTATTCTAGATATGACTTGTAGAATAACTAAGTAAAAAAAGGAAATTCAGAATTCAAAAATCAGCAAGGGCTCGGTGGATTTTATCCCACCGAGCCAACTCAAAAATCTAAGATACGCTGTATGCGAAGTCCCCTTCCTCTGTAGCAGATACTTTAATTGTCTTAACTTCCTCACCACGTGCCATTTTATCCAGACACTCACTGGCCAATTCTGGCAACAGCGTTTTATTCAGGATAACTTCGATGTTCCGAGCACCGGTATCTGCCTCATGGCAACGAGCAACAATGTTAATCAGAACGTCTTCATCATAGCTAAAGGCAGCTCCGTAATGCTCATGAACACGCTTCTCAATTTTACGCATGTTAATTCTGCAAATTTCTACCAGATTTTCATCATCGAGAGGGTAGTAAGCAATTACATTGGCTCGACCAAGGAACGCGGGCTTGAATTTTTGCAGCAGCTGCGGACGGATATTATCCATTAAGACATCTGGCTCGGGCTTTTCTTCAACCTGATTAAAGATAGCCCTAATTGCATCCTCTCCTGCATTGGAGGTCATAATAATTACGGTGTTCTTGAAGTCAATATCCCGCCCTTCACCGTCTTTAATAGTCCCTTTATCAAACAGGTTATAGAAAACATCCTGTACACCCGGGTGAGCTTTTTCCATCTCATCCAGCAAGATTACAGAATAGGGCTTACGGCGTGCAGCTTCAGTAAGTACACCACCCTCTCCGTAGCCTACATAGCCGGGAGGAGAGCCCAACAGCATAGATACTTTATGCTCTTCCTTGAATTCAGCCATATTGATTGTGGTGATATTTTGCTCGCCACCGAACAGCTCATCCGCTAAAGCGAGAGCTGTCTCTGTTTTACCCACACCACTGGTACCACAGAACATAAACACACCCACCGGCTTACGCGGGTCAGTCAATCCGGCACGAGAGGTGCGAATAGCCTGAGCCACCGCCTCTATTGCATGGGGTTGGCCAATAACACGTTTGTTAAGGCGCTCCGCTAAAGTTTTTACCGCGATAATTTCATCGCTAACCATCTTACCTACTGGAATTCCGGTCCAGTTGGCAACTACTGCAGCGATAGCCTGTTCATCAACCGCAGGCTGCATCAACGGTGTATCTCCTTGGATTACTTCCAAATCAGCAGTTAATGTCTTGAGCTGTTGCTGATAATCAGCCAATAGGGCCTCATCAGGAGTTTCTTCACTGCCTTGGGCTTTCATGAATTCAATATCAATCTGATCACGAAGCTGCTGAATCTGTCCAATTAGTTCATTTTCTTTAAGGAGCTGCTGCTCGAGAACTTCCAATCGCTGCTCTTCAGAAGCTTTAAACGTTTTAAGCTCAGCTAGTTGCTCCTCATGCTCACCCATTGCTGCGTTTTCACGCTCGAGCTTTGCCAGGGTAGTATTTGTACGGTCAATATTAATACGAGCATCTTCAATCGCCCCTGGTGTAGCAGACTGACTGAGGGCGACACGGGCACAAGCTGTATCCAGGAGGCTAACAGACTTATCAGGCAGTTGGCGCCCTGGAATATAGCGATGGGATAACTTCACCGAAGCGATGATAGCTTCATCGAGAATTCGAACTTTGTGGTGTTCCTCCAGAGAGGTTGCAATACCACGCATCATATCAATGGCATTACTCTCATCTGGTTCTTCAACTTTTACTACCTGGAATCGGCGTGTTAAAGCGGGATCGCGCTCAAAATATTTTTTATATTCCGCCCAGGTCGTCGCAGCTAAAGTGCGGAGTTCTCCACGAGCCAGGGCTGGTTTCAGTAAATTGGCTGCATCACCTTGGCCTTCCTTACCACCAGCACCAATCATCGTGTGTGCTTCATCAATAAATAAAATTATTGGCGTAGCGGAAGCTCGTACCTCTGAAATTACTGACTTCAGACGATTTTCAAATTCGCCTTTGACGCTTGCACCAGCTTGAAGTAACCCCAGGTCCAGTGTGCGTACTGCAACGCCCCGAAGAGGCTCAGGTACATCGCCGCTAGCAATGCGGAGAGCAAAACCTTCAACAACTGCGGTCTTACCAACACCTGCTTCACCAGTGAGAATTGGATTGTTTTGGCGACGTCGGGTAAGTATATCGATACATTGGCGAATTTCCTCATCACGCCCAAGTACAGGATCAATCTCACCTTTTTTTGCTCTCTCAGTTAAATTGATCGTGTATTTATCTAACGCCGGTGCCTTTGTAGCTGCAGCAGCAACTGCAGCGGCCCCATCATCCATATCCGAAGTAGCGCCAATATGGCTGGATTCACCACTTTGTCCAAACATCGCGCGAGCTGTTTCACGAATAGACTCAGGAGCTATCTCCTTCAGTTCGGGACAGGACTCTAAGATCTGGCGACGGGAGGTCTCTTCCAGTAATAGTGCAGCCAAAAAATGACCAGAGCTGATTGCTCTATGTCCATAGTCAATAGAAGCGAGCATCCAGGCATTCTTTGCTGCTTCTACAATGGTAGGAGACAGCGCGGGAGGACGACTGCTGCCAGCCCGAAATCCGGCAATTGCAGTAGCCAATTGCTTAGCAAAATTTGCAGGATTACAGTCGTGTTTTTCCAACAGGTGATACAGGTCTGTATCTGACTGATCCAAAAGTTTCAGCAACCAATGCTCTAACTCAACGTTATACTGGTTTTGCGACAGGCAAAGTCCAGCGGCACCCTCAAGTGAGTCACGCATATGGGGGGTCATGGTATCAACCAATCGCTTCAAATCGATATTGATCACGTTGAATATCCTTTCCTAAATAATGATGTTGTTAATTTTACTTATGCAGCAGGTAAAGCTTCATCAGGTGAAATATTGTCTGCACTCAAAGTTATCTGAACCAGTTTTTCACCATCCTGTTCACTGGCCATGTGAGTATTCCATCCAAGTAAAGGTTCATTCTCAGCTTTTCTATTTAACTGAATCGGTGCTACTTGACTCGTTGAAAGTGTCACCGACAACTCAAAATCCAACTCAACGCCGGC
The DNA here is from genome assembly GCF_003076275.1 of Microbulbifer sp. A4B17. Taxonomy (NCBI): domain Bacteria; kingdom Pseudomonadati; phylum Pseudomonadota; class Gammaproteobacteria; order Cellvibrionales; family Microbulbiferaceae; genus Microbulbifer; species Microbulbifer sp. A4B17. The sequence goes on along the minus strand of NZ_CP029064.1, from coordinate 335,570 downwards.
GCTAAAGCGTATAAATTCCTTGAGTGCCTCTAACTTTTTTGTACCGGGCGCAATAGTCATGAATTGCTCATAAGGCATCGAATCAATAATTACCTGAAATTTATTCTGAGCTTGAAAACAATGAGTACCCAGAATTGTATTTACTCCTAGACAGTTATTGATACCTTTGGGCGCCTGGATACTGGGTAATCGGCACAAAATGTCATCGGGCAACTCATCCCACTGCCCCTGAAACTGCTCGATACTTACCGTTAAATCAAAATAATGCTTGATCATGCTAGATAAAGCGGTGGCAGAACAGCGCCCGCTGGAAAGGTGCCCCCCCATTCCCACAAGAGCTTCGTCTGGTATGGGCATGCGATAGCGCATCTCAGTAGTACCAAGGCCTGCCAGCGATGCAAGAGCTTGGGTAAATTTGTCTGGCTCTCGGGAATTTTGTAAGCGCTGCCGTTCATAATTCGCCGGCAACTGGTATTTATGCCAAGCTTGATAAAAAAGTGAAATACTGCGGTGATTAAACATATCCAGAAAATCACGCAATGCAGTATTGTTTTCTCGAAGCTCTCTTTGTACCAGCTCTGTCAGGTAATAAGGCATTACACCCTGACTACCAATTAACCCAGTAAACCCCACCTCCATATGCCATTGATGCGTTTCGCTTTCACCAGGATCTTCGTGTTCAACAGTCTTTTTTTCTAGACGTAAAACATCCGAGCTTACAAAAGACAACCCGGACTGGGCACTAAACCGTATCAACTCTTTAGCCGGAGGAGCCGCACTGGCTATAGGCTCTTTACTAAAGTCGGTACCTGCCAAATGTACCGAACGCTCGACCAACCTTACCGCTTGAAAAAAATCGAAGTTATAAGGTTCTCGGCGTAAACGCTCAATTACAGTAAAGCTTTTTCGCCGGCGCGAGGTGGCCATCGCTTCAACTCCCCATCTCGACCACTCATAGTGGCAATTAATTTTGTAAATGAATTAATCGAACAATATAAACCAAGGAAGCGTTCTATTACGCTGGCAAATAACAACGGGCTTGTTCCGGTCAACATCATGGAATCAAGCTCGATCTCAACTTCTGTGCCACGGCATAAAACTACACTTTGATCAATCTGAATCGGAGCAGTAACTGGTTTCGTATTAAGCTTTAATAATGACTCAATGAGATTGCGTGTACTGGCTGAATCACGAAAATCATAAAGCCTAAAAATTTCTTTAAGGGCATTACAGCCCCCAGGACCAGATAGAGAAAGGTGATTCAGGTTGAGGTGAGAAATTAACCGCCAATATCCTCGCTCTCGCCTAGGCGGTCTCACCGTCGCTGTTGGAGAAACCACACAGCTGATTCTACTTACCGGTAAATCTCCATCAACTACTTCTAAATATGGTTGGGCATTACCACTGGGTAGCTTCTTGGCTAAATTTCGATTACAGCAAGTTAGCTTAATATCTAGCGTTTGGTCACTAATTCTATGCGGGTTAAAATCAAGATCGACTAAATTAATATCAATTTCTGATGCTTGTTCATTCCGGTGCTCCCCTTCAATAACATCTCTGCGGCGACTAAACCAAAAAGCAGACTGATCAGCATGATGCTGACTGTGCTGGATACCGTAAAAAGGGCGGTATTTGTTTGTCTCTCCATCACCATTTGTAGCCGCAACTTCATCAACTGAATAAATTTCCAAACCATCACTTCGACGAGCGTCGGGAACCACATGATAACTATACTGGGAGTGATTAAGTGGAATTGGGTCTGCACTTTGCTTGAACAAATTAACAGCCGGTGCACAACCTAAAGCAAACATACTTGGGCTAAGTTGCTTCTCCAACTCCTCATGAGTTTCAGAAAGATAGAAATAAAGATTTAACGTATCTTCAAAATTCTCGTTTAGCGCCTCACCAATGTTCAATATATCCAAGAATAGGAATTTTTCTGGAAACGCGAAATACTCAGTTAGGAGTCTATATCCTACAAATGCGGTATCAGGGTACGGTAACAAACCCTCATCTGGGCTAAGACCCACTTGGCTTATTTCATCTGGAGAAAGGAAAGTTGGCTTTGGGTCACTCTCTCCATTAGCAACAACCAGTCGCACGCATTTACTAAGAAGTAAATCATACAAACTATAGATATGGGATGGTTGGCCACGTAAAAAGAAACGGAGACTCTCCGGATTCAATTCAGAAAACTTTATGCTTGGACTAAAAGTTTTCAAAGATAGCTTTAAAACCGCATTAGCTCCCTGGATATCATTACAACCAGGCGCTATAAAAGGCCTTGGCATTAGCGTGGCACTTACGGCCTGGAATGGGCAAATTTCAGCCGGATAACAGGTTGTAAAGCGACAGGTTTGGCCATGAAAACTATCACTTTCCAATAATGTTTTTGTTTCTACCTGGGTTATGGCATCGAGGTCCTTCTCAGGTTCAAACTGGACAATTGCGCAGGACGGAATAGGACGAAGATAATGAGGATATAGAGTCTCCAGCATTGCATCTGTCAACTCAGGAAAATCATCACTCAGCTTTTGCTGTACTCGAGCATTCATATAAGCGAAGCCGGACAACAGTCGTCCGACCAGAGGATCATCGACTGTGTCTGCATCCAATTGAAGCCTGGATGCTGCAGCAGGATGCATTTTTGCGAATTCAGCAGATGTTTGCTGAATAAATGCGAGTTCTCGCTCGTAGAGGTCTATTAATTTTTCACTCATCACATAATCTCAGAGACATCCACCAGCTGGGTAACTGGATTGAGTGCCGAATCAAATACAATAATTTCCGATGCTGGATTTACATGTAATACAGCCTCAACACGAAAGCGTATACTGGGATCCTCAACATCCACTTTGTCTTGAGTTGTTACTTTGACCGAACGTATCCTTGGTTCAAAATTTAATATCGTTTTCTCAATATCTCGACAAAACTGTTTTCGACTTGCTGCTGAAGACAAGTTTACTGTCGATAAATCCGGCAACCCATAGTTAATATTTGATTGCTGTAAACTCTCATGTGTTGACGGTGCAGAAATACATTTATATCTAGTATTAAATAGATATTCCAAATCGCGACGCACTCCTTCACGCAACTGTCTCAACACTTGATGGGACTGGTGAACGTCCAACTTACTGGATGACTGTAATAAGCGGTCCAATACCGGGGCCAATAAGCGTTTTTCTCTCACCATAGTAATTAACTAGCTCCGACGCCAATTGTGGCCAATGCTGTTGTCAGCTTTAACTCAGATACAAGATGATCAACGGTATAATGACTTTTCAGATGGATTATACTTTGATAGCTTCCAGCTTTTCCCGGCTCATCTGCCACTTGGACACGTGACTCCCTTAATGGATAACGAGCTTGCATTTCCCAAGAAAGGTCGTCTCTACCTGTCGTATATTCATCCAGCCAACGCTGCAATTGCCGCTCACAGTCTGCGGCATTCATATAGGCACCCACCTTATCCCTAATCATTACCTTGATATAATGAGCAAATCGAGAAGCGCAAAGTATTTGTTGCAACATTGAGCTAATACGAGCATTAGCTGAAGCGGCTTTTGAAGTATATTGCTTCGGCCTTTGCAATGACGGAACACTATTAAAAGCACTGTATGGAGTGTCATAGCAGTGACTCAAACACACATAGCCCAATTCACTTAGGTCCCGCTCTGCAAAATCAGTTATCAAAATAGAGGTGGCCATTTTGATCATGCCTGGAGTGCTGTCTGGTCTGTAAGGTATCATCGGCAGCTGAGTCACAAGCCCTCCACCTAAATGGTCACGTGCAACTCCCCTAATATGTGAAAACCATCCGACTTCGCTAAACTCTCTGAGCAATACAGCGCCCAAAGCAAAGCAGGCATTACCCCATAAGTAGTTTTGATTATGTGTTGCCCGTACCTGTTCCTGAAATCTCAGTCCTCGATAAGAGGAAAACTCCTGATTATAGGGATCTCTCATCAGAATCTGTGGGAGGGTCAAAGCAATAAATCGACTATCTTCCAGGTCCCTAAGACCGTTCCATCGAATATATTCTTTTTGACGGAAAACCTCAGAAAAATTAATAGGCTTTGCCAAGTCGGAGAAGTAGTCAACTCCAAAAAGCTGTGGTGCTGAAGCACAGACAAAAGGTGCAAATGCCGCAGCTGCGGTATGTGCAATCCCCTGCAAAGTAAAGACATCATCATAAGGATGATCAGGCAGAGGGCGATGAGATACGTAGTAATCCCCTAGCAACAAGCCAAAAGGTTCCCCTCCCGGGGTACCGAATTCTTCATTGTATACAAGGTGAAAGAGACCAGACTGATCAAAATCCGGAGCCCGCTCTATATCTTTTGCAAGATCTTTCCAGCTGGCATCCAAAAGCTTAATTTTTATATTCTCAGTATGGGGCGTATCAAACACCAATAGCGACAGACCTCGCCAACTCGCTTCAAGTCTCTGAAATTTTTTCTGATGAATAATACGGTTTAATTGGTCACAGATTATCTCGTCCAGCTCAACGATAATCCTACTTAAATACTGGCGAACAGAATAATTCTCTCTATTCGTACAAGGACACAACTCAGTCAACCAGTACTCAAATGCAAATAGATCATCCGGTTCCTGCAGAAATTTACGTAACTCACTCTGCTGCCCTCTCGCCAATTTTTCCGGTAGAACATCAGATTGATCTTCCGATATTTGGTCATGTGCTGCACGGGGCACCGGTATACTCCAACAAGAATTATTATTTGAATAAATGACTGTAAAACTCAGGCTTTGAATAAAGCCTTGTGAAGAGGGAGCCCACCCCTAAAGGGGTGAGCTCGGAACCTTATCCCGCAGATGGGATATTGGCCACCATACGCAAGGAAGTCGTCAATTCTTCCATCTGCAACCAGGGTCTCAGATAGGCAATTGCACTGTAGCATCCAGGTTGACCCGGAATTTCTTTTACTTCCACGCGAGCCTCAGAAAGCGGGTACTTCGCTTTCATTTCAGGACTCGCTTCTGGGTTGGAGTTAGTGTACTGGGAGATCCATTTATTCAACCAACGCTCGCAGTCACCGGCTTCCATAAAGGAACCAACTTTATCACGCGCCATTACCTTGAGGTAATGTGCAATACGAGAAGTAGCCATCAAATAAGGCAGGCGAGCAGAGATAGCTGCGTTAGCAGTTGCATCAGGATCATCGTACGCCTTTGGCTTTTGCGCACTTTGAGCACCGAAGAATACAGAGTAATCTGTGTTCTTATAGTGACACAGAGGCAAGAAGCCTTGAGCACTCAGTTCAGCTTCACGGCGATCGGTAATACCAATCTCGGTTGGGCATTTCTGATCGAGATCACCATCGTCACTCTTAAATACGTGAGATGGAAGTCCCTCTACCTTACCGCCACCCTCAGCACCACGGATAGCAGTACACCAGGAGTTCTCTGCGAATGCTTTAGTCATGGTGGTACCCATAACATAAGAGGCATTCATCCAGCAGTATTGGTCATGCTCTGCTGGACGGGACACGCCATCTTCATCCACTTCAAACTCTTCAAAGTCAAAAGCTTCAATCGGCTTGGTATTTGCGCCGTAAGGGGTGCGGGCCAGAGTACGCGGCATTACCAAAGTTACAAAACGAGAGTCTTCACTATCGCGGAAGCTGCGCCACTTAATGTACTCGGCAGATTCGAAAATACCACCCAGATCTCTCGGCTTGGAAAGCTCGGTATAGTCATCAAAACCAAACATACCGGAGCCAGCAGCGGCAACAAACGGACAGAAGCCGGCAGCTGCAACATTAGACATCTTACTCAGAAGCTCGATATCTTCAGGATGACTGGTGAATTCAAAATCACCAATCATTACGCCGTATGGTTCACCACCAGCGGTACCAAACTCCTCTTCGTAGATCTTTTTGAAAGTCTGGCTCTGGTCGAACTCAACAGCTTTATCCAGATCGCGGAACAGCTCACGCTTGCTCAGGTTGAGCATGCGGATTTTCATAGTAGCACCGGTTTCTGAATTCATAACCAGGTGGTTCAGACCACGCCATGACCCTTCCAGCTTCTGGAATTTCTCATCGTGCAAAATAGCAGACAACTGCTTGGACATCGCTTTGTCGATGGCACTTACAGCGGTCTTAATTGTCTGGGTCAGATTGCGGTCCCAGGTAACTGTGCCTTTCATTACCTGCTCGGTTAGGTTAGCAAGCAGGTCTTGAGCCTCTTGGGGCTCAGTTTGTTTGGTGGCGGCAATCGCCTGATCCAGAAGACTCGCCGACTGTTCTTCTGCCTCACTGCCCGCGACGTTTTCTACTTCAGTACTCATTCTGAATCCTCTCCTTTATCCTCGTTCAAACCCAGCTGCTCTGAAATAGCGCTGACGTTTTCCGTACTTTTGAGGATATCCTCAAGTACTTTTTCAAGCTCTTCTGAACGATCAGCTTTACTCAGCAGGTCACGCAGCTTGCTGCGAGCTTCGAGTAATTGTTTTAGGGGCTCAACCTGCTCGACAATTTGTTCTGGCGAAAAATCGTCCATGTTGTTGAAGTCAAGATTAACAGCCATCTTACTGCCATCACCTGACAAAGTGTTTTCCACCTGCAGATCCAGCTTCGGATTAACTTTACCCATTACATCGTTGAAGTTATCGCGGTCAATCTGGATGAACTTACGATCTTTCAGTGCCTTGCGGTTCTCTGCATTATCGCCAGAGTAATCACCCATAACACCAGCCACAAAAGGAAGCTCCTTCTTGACTTCGGCTCCGTTAGTTTCAACATCGTAAGTAATATGTACACGAGGCTTGCGCACACGCTTGAGTTTGTTGTGGATGCTTTCAGACATCTAAGGTCTCCTTTCCGACTTTAGGGACTGCTGTTCTTAGTTAATTACCAACCAGTGCTGGCTTCTTCTTGCGGTTGCTCACCCCAACCATCATCAGAGACTGGCGCAGATGCACTTTCGGAAGGTGCATCTGCGGCAACCGCAGGAGCTGATGAAGTGGTACTTGTAGTCACTGGTGGGGTTATATATTTTTGTGTATCTGTGCCATCGAGGCGAACTCCCGTCAACTGCGAGTAAAGCGCCTTCGACTGATCATCGGGCAGTAACTCGGACATCAGTTCTGAAACGGTCATTCGTCCCCAGACTATCAATCTTTCCAAACCGGGTGCCAGTGGCGTATGAGGCTCATAGGTGCGGAAATACTTTGCCGCCTGTTCAAGCAATTTTAAGGCATCCTCTCTGGATACCACCGGGCCTGCAGGAACAGCTACAACACTGGCTGTGGCTACAGTAACCGCTGCACCACCAACATGTTCCCCAGCGGATTCATCTAAAGATTCAGGCGCCAGATCTTCTTGAACCTGCTCCATTGACTCCAAATGGGCCTTATAAATAAAGCGACTTGTCCGAAGTACTTCATCCAAAAGGGATGAAACATTGGTAGATGGAGGGGCATCATGGCCACAGCTTTGTCTCAGACTGTCATTTATGGCCTTAAAATGTCCCAGCGCATCTTCGATGGTCTGCACCAGGTTTTGGGCCCACTCACCGCTCGCACTGTTCACACATTGATCAATTTGTTCAAGGTTGTAACCCAGCGTTTCTATTCGAGCGGCCTTGGCATCATCGTCCGCGATCTTGTCAGCATCGCGAGCCTGCTGAAACTGGAAGAATGAGTAGTCCCCATAATCTCCTTCAGGTGTGATGCCAGCACTGCGAATTGGCATTAATAAAGTGCCATCACCGCCATCACCATTCAAACCAGTCAAGGGGGCAACTTTGGTCTCAAGACCATCTTCATCCGGTAGGGGGTATAGGCCTTCCCAGTATTGCTCGACCAATGAATCGATCAATTGCAGGCCATCTCTCAAGCCTACAAAGCCGTGTAAGCGAATCAAGGCTTCGGTATACCAACTGGCAACCTCCAAGTCCTTACTTTTTTTACCGAGGATACTTTCAGCAGCTTTAGCCACATCTCTCCAAGGTGCAAGTAAGTCCGTATCTGCATCATCAAACATTGCCGAGCGCTCAGCGGCTCGCGCACTATTGCGTGCATCTTTGATCGAGTAATAGTCAGAAGTTGGCGAACGATCCTCTCGGATATCTTCCCCTACAGGACTATCCGCTGAGATTGGAGCAACTAGTTCATCGATATTTATCGTATTTGGGAATGCCATCAAATAAGGCCCTTATACCGAATCAAATCCTTTAATCAGAATTCTGAGAAGAGTACACGTTGTAGATATCTAATCAAGGCAAATAATGCGCTTGGTACCTATTACTTTAAAAAACATGCACAGTTGACAATTTTACGCTATTTATTTTTGTTAGATTTTGGCTTCTTATTCCATGCCATTACATAGGAACCACTGTCGAATCGCAACCACCCGTGCCGCTCATAACTTTAAATGTGGCAAAAATATGCAAGAACTCAGACCTGCTCTTTTCAAAGCTCTCAAGAGATGACCACAAAAACACAGAATAGAAACTGTGCTGACACTGAAAAAATGTGACCAGATAGCGGACTGGCGTTTTTGTAATATCAGCGGACATCTCATAAATATGACCGTTCTGGATGTTACTTATTAGTGGATCAGGTCCCGATACAAGAGCACCGTTCTCCACCCTAGCCAGGCATTGCTGAATTTGAGCTTTGCCAAAATGATCAACTGACAATCCCTGAGGAAGCTGAGATCGATCCTGCCTCAATACAATCAGGTAACGGCTTAACTCTGCACTTCCCGCTTGAATTACAGCCTCCCTGTTCAAGTTATCGAATTCCCTCCAACCGATTGGGATACCGATAGAAATTGTTCCTTCTCTATTTTCCAGGAACTCAAGCGCAGGGGGCAATGGAGGGTCGCCATAATTACTGGACTTTTCAGTACAGTGTATTGGCTGATCATTTAGGCAGAGTTGTGTATGCCACCCGGCCTCCCAAAATTTCTTCATCAGCTGGCAGGCTTCCCTTCTATCATCGGTAGTTTTGATTTGAGATTTAGCGCCAGTCAAAAGTCCCTTTATCTGACTGAATCCCAAACCAAATTCGCGCCCCAATGCAGCTATTGCATAGCGCCGCTCTACAGAATCTCTTATCTCCCCAGTAAAAACTATCCCGTAAGACATACCAGTAACCTTAGCTTCCTGCCCTGATACTTTCTTGATTTTCCAGACCTATACCACGCTATTTCCGAACCTCTTCAGAATTAACACGCTTTCTTACTTAAATGTTCTGAATCAACCAAGCTTTATTTAAAAATAGTAAAAACTCACTTCTCGATCAGTGAATAATTTTTGAATGATTTTTCTTATGTAGTGCACTTAAAGTTTTTGACTGCTGCAAGGAAAACAAATGTGCATATATAAAAGGTAAGTACCCTGAGTCTCGCAACCTTAAAAAATCTTTTGACTTAAGCTTTGCCAACCTTTCTTCCGAAACACAATAAACGCCCTTAAATTTATGTTTAACACCACCAGGTAAGTCTATATTTATTTCTTGCTCTTGCAGTAAATTTAACTGCTGTAGAAGGCCCACAAATTTCCATATCTCTAACTTTTGAAGATGTATATCCTCTAAACGACGCTGCGCTTCCAACAGGTATTTGCTTGGCTCTCCATTGTGTTCAAACAAATTTATACCTTGACTGCCATTTTCGCCCACAAACAATTGTGAAGAATCAACACAAACGTATGCACTGGAAAAATCATCTTGGTTATACTTTAAATAAAAGGGGTAGCTGCGAACAGATACAGGTATATAATCCCCTTGCCACTGCCCTTCCTGCCAAAAAAGATTTTTTCCAGGATTTACACCCAATAGCGCACAGCTTTCAAGCTTTCCAGTCTCTTTTGATCGAGTAAATATAATGGGGCATGTACGTGCTATATGAAGAAACTCTGGCAAAAAAATTAAACAAATATGTAAATCTTTACTATGTGAAAGATCATTTTTTAGTAATTGGCAATTGCGGTGCTTTTTAGTATCCAGAACAACCAGCTGTCTCACGTTACACGTCCCCAGGCCCTAATTAATATTTTGCTGTAATCGTACACCGAGCATTGAGCTGTATAATTCGGGGCTCGGCAGCGATGGACAAAGTAAACTCGTTGGTGCCAGGTGTTGCGAACCTTCACTCCACCAAAGGCTGTAAGTTGAATAACTCTTCTTGCTCATTTGCCCCAGCAATCCAGCAAAACCCCTTTCCAAGCTATTAGATTGTCCCGTGGAGACAATAAAGTCCCCCTGCGCAGGAGGCAGGGAGATAATTCCAGCTCTGTCAGGAGGGGCACTAAATGCTTCGCATAACTGATCTGCATGCAGCATATTTTGCAGTGCTGTAATCGCCAGCTCAGATAAGTTCTGGAACCAGCTCTTAGCATCTGACATAAATGCGAATGCATCCACCAACGGGGATAACGGGGCAGCAAATGTTAATGGGAAATATCGCCCAACACTGTCTACACTAGGTACTATAATTCCAGCCCAGGCATTAGCATCGATAATCCCTTTACAGTGAACAAATCGCCAAACAGGACTGGTCAAGTAGTAATCCAGCCACTCCTGACCGACAAGTTCACGCGAACCAAACACTGCACGTTGTAACCAGCCATCCCATACAGAGACAAAGCTTCCAGGCAGCTGCCGTTGAACGAAGTCCCCGTGTCCCGGCAACTTACCAAAAATACCTACTGTATTTTGCAAATTACTTACTCCGTCTACAGTGTCTCAGGGCATCGATATCCACGCAGCAAACTGCGGTCAAAAGGATTATTTACATTGGATGCAATCAATTTAAATTGAGCCTTACGCCCTTCCTCGGAGAAAGTAACAAAATGTTCCGCATTGCTTCTCCCAGCTTCCAGGTCTGAGCTAGCCAGCAATCTGTACCACGCCCAATCCCCTTCAAAATGCTTACGGTGTACAGTCTCGTTCAAGTCTTCAAAGATGATTCGCACACGATTGCTTTCACCGCCACGCCAAGTCAGCTTTTTAGTTGTTTTGGGACCGTGGGAATAAGGAACGCGTTGCTCTCCAAGCTCAAGCTCAAACAAACGAACACTGGAGTCCAGTTTCGTAGGCTCAATACGGAAGGAGTAGGAAGCCCCCTCACCGGCACTGAAGAAAGTTTTTCGGATACGCTCGGCTCTGCGCAACTGAGAAAGAGCCTCCCGCGAAAGGCTGATACCCTGCCCTTCTACATATTTAATTTTCCAGTTTCTGGTATCCACAAATGGTTTCAGATACTGGTTCACAAATTTCTCTTCAATACCACCCGGCTTAAAGTACTGGTTGAACTCCATTACCGGTACTTCCTGCTCTCGATCACTGCGCAGAGGGTATCGGTTTGCGAGGCTATTGCTGTAACTTTGATAGACTTCTTCTCGCCAGACGCGATTGATATGCGCCTTCGTCTTGGCCATCACAAGTCCCCAGGCGCTGTCAGCAATATCTGTCAACCATTGATCAAAAGGCGCTGGCGCATTGGCAGCCTTAACTCTCAACTGTTTGATAGCATCGCTACCGCCAGCAAAGCGAGCCTTGGCTCGACCGAATGCTGCCTGGTTCGAATCAGGAGCACTGTCGATCTCAGTTAGGTATTCCTGAATTTTATTAATAGTATCCAGGTACTCTTGGATACGTGCTGGCCGTCCCTTTTCGCTCTGAGTGATTCGCTGAATCTCCTCAAACCTAACATCGACAATATTTGGCTTGTATCGGTCCTGCAGGGCACTGGTGGCACTACCCAGTGCTGCTTGCCCTAACTTTCGAGTGGTGCTGGATACAGGTAAAGGTACTCCTGAAGCATCCACAGGGACCTCGGGACGGAGTGTCAGACGAGTGTTGTCAGAAGTGATTTCCGTAATCGCAAGCAATGGGGAGTAAATTGGATCAGATAGCTTCGATAAAATATCCAGCGCTTGGGACGTACTGCCAAACCGTTGAATCTTGAACCCGCCAAGGAATCCCTGCCAGCGCTGTAAGTACTCACCCAGATAAATTCGTTTTACCTCCTCGCCAAGCTTTTCCCTATCGGCTTCAGTAAAGTCCTCACCGCTCAGATCTCCACCGTAAATCCAACGCTCTTCAGCCATATTGGTCATCAGCTGAGAGTCTGCTCCAAAATCCAATTCTTTATAACCTGCCTTAGTATAAAGGAAGGGAATAGAGAAGCTCGGGTTATTGGCATTCATACCAAAAATTTGCTGGGTGTCACCACCAATTTCCTGATAAAGGTCTACAGGGGTCAACCCAAAGTCACTATTTTGCAGCTGGGCAAATAAGCGCTGTGGCACCGGGATACGGCGCAGCTGTTGTCTTGCTCGAGCCACAACTCGCTCATTTTCTTCAATTGAACTGGGTAATGGTTGAGTAAACAATTGATCTAGATGGAAACGTAACTCTTCCTGTCGAGCCGCTTCCCCTGGTAACTGACTCTCCCAGCGAGCTGTGTAATAGGCCTCTATAGTTTCAAGGTCTAGTTTCTCTTCATTGAAAAACATTAAATAGGTTTTGAGTGTATTTACCAGCGCCGGATCATTACTGCTGAGGCGACTAAGATCTGTTTCTATATCTCTCAGTAAAGCGGGCAGGAAAATACTTTCTAATTTATGACGATAAAGATCGTTTGCCGCCCTATCTATTCTGGTGTCATAAAGACCTAAGTTAGCTATCCATGGATGCTGTTCACGGTCGTAGACCGCGCTGGCGCGCTTTAGGGGTTCGAGTAAATTTAATGCGCTTATGGGGTTAATATTTCTGCCCTTCAGCTCACCTTCCGCTTCTTTGTAAGCGCTCAGATTCTCGCTTACCTCACCCATGGATAATTTATTCTGCGCGAGACTACCACTCCACAAGAATACAGCACCTACAAATCCTGCCGCCAGGGTGGCAAAAACTCCTCGACGCAGCCAAAGATTTGCGGATTCAATCCGGCGATTAACACCCACCAATTCAGCTTCTGGAAAAACAACATCCTTAAGTAATCGGTGTAAGAAAAAGCTCTTCCCGACCCCCTGGAATTTGGGACCTACGCTGCGCTCCAGACCAAAATCAGCAGTCACCGAAGACATCATACGGTCTACCGGGCTACCTTCCTGGGTGCCACTGGTAAAATAGATGCCTCTGACCATTGGTACTGTTTCATAACGGTTAGGACCAAAAGTCTGCTTTACAAAATCTGTCAGAATGTCCGTGAGACTCTCCATCCGGGCGGGGAAGCCTTGTAGCAATGCCCGCTTTTCTACATTTCGCTCCTGATGAACACGCCATAAAACACGCTGGTTCAGTCGCTCTATCAGCTGTTCAAATTCCGCCTTAAAATTATCGAGGGGTGCTCCAACTGTTGCGTTAGCCTCTCGGGGAAAGCTCATGCCCCAAACCTGCTCACGCTCTGCTTGAGAGAGGTTGTCGAAAAATTCTGTAAAACCGGCAACTAAATCACACTTGGTAAAAGTGAGATAAATAGGGAAGCGAATACCGAGCTCTTGCTGCAGCTCATTCACACGCTGGCGAATAATTTTTGCCTGATGCTGGCGCTGCTCTTCAGTTTGTACCATTAAATCCTGCAAACTAATTGCAACCAGAGCACCATTAATCGGGCGACGGCGACGATATCTTTTTAACAAACTCAAAAAAGCTTTCCAGGCACTATTATCGTAAACCCGATGACTGTCTTGAGTCGTATAACGTCCTGCGGTATCAATTAAAACAGCGTCATTAGTAAACCACCAATCACAGTTACGAGTACCGCCCACTCCCCCCAAAGCCTCTTTGCCATGACTCTGAGCCAGAGGGAATTCCAACCCGGAATTCACCAAAGCTGTTGTTTTACCACAACCCGGAGGGCCGATAATGATGTACCAGGGAAGTTGATAGAGAGAAACCTGGCCTTTATCGGACTTAAACCGTGCACTGCGCAATACATCCATCGCTTCACGGAAGCGGCCAGAAAGGGTATCTAATTCTTCACGAGAACGCTCTTCGTCTGGATCTTCAGAGTCAGCTTCTTGCGACTCCTCAATACCCTTAATTAATGCTTGGTTTTGACGTCGTTCTACAAGCCACTGGCTGATATTCCATACCAGCCAAATAGCAAAGATAAAGACAATTATAGTTAGTCGGACAGTGTGAGAAAGCGTGGCGTTATCACTACCAAACTTAATGTAATCAGCCGCAAACCAAATTAGAAGGGAGAGAGCTGACAGTCCTATGAGCCCCAGCACCCACTTATTGGTAAAAAAGTTACGCAAGCGTTTCATCAATTGCTCCATCTTCCAGGGCATCTTCTGCACCCCGGATCAATATCAGCCCGAGTGTTACCCTTCCCCTTGCGGAGACTCATTATCACTATTGGACAAATCTAAAATTTGGTCAGAGACTGGTGTCGTCGTTTCATAGAGCCACCAGCGATAACCACTGTAAGTTGCAACTAACAATCCCAATACAACACTCATAATCACCCACAAGGGAATGTAATGGATCAGTCGAGATTTTCGCTCCACACATCCCTGCCAGCGCGGTGAAAGATCTCTGTCCATCGGCTGCTTATGCTGTTCAATTGTTCTGTAAAGCTCATCGCGAATCTGTTCTATCTGTTCATGTCCGCGCTGCACCAGTCGATACTTACCCTGAAAACCGAGGCTTAGGCACAGATAAAAGAGTTCAAGGAGTTCCAAATGACTTGCAGGGGTTTCCAGCATACGCTGTAAAATGACAAAACACTTTTCCCCGCCAAAAGTCTCTTTGTGGAATAAGCTGAGCAAAGAGTGTTGACTCCAGCCACTGGCGGTTCCCCAAGGCGTGGTCAAAACCACCTCATCAACGACAGTACAAAGTAAATATCGGGCAGTTAAAACTGACTCCGGTGTTAGGGCAAGCTGCTTTGCCTCTCGTTCGAAGCTCTGGATTTCCGTGGTAAGCCGTTTGTGCAGATCTGGCACATTAGCGTGATTCATCGTTGTGCGTAATTTAATAATTACACCTAACAATTTTGAGGCAGCTGAGACTAATGGATTCAGGCTGTTGCGAACTTGAGCCTCAACCGGGGCATTCTGGCTGGCAAAGAATTGCGGCTGAGCCTGAGCTGCTGCCGGTGCCGCCGCGGCACCGGGTGTAGGTATCAATACTGTTCTATCGCCTGCATTGGGGGCTCGCGGCGGAGTAAAACTGTCATTACTCATATCAATTATTCCTTATGGCCCAGAGCTCCATAGTTAGCCCTGGGAACTCTGCGCCTAGATGTACCGCAAAACCGCCCGAGCGAGTCATCGCCTGCCACAACTCTCCACTCCGCTCGACCTCAAAGTAAGTAAACCCCGCGTGGTAGGGAATTTGTCGCGGAGCCACTGGAAGCGGACGCAATGACAAGCCCGGTAATTGTGCAGAGATAAGCTCTCTAATTGCCTCGACCGGGGCAACCTTCGCCTGTGTTGGGAAGCGACTTCGCAATAGATCACCAGGCATATCTGCTTTTGCAGCCATAATAAAACTGGCAGATTTTAATAGTGAAGGATCGGTAACAGGCGCAACATAAATTCCAAACTTGCGCTGCACCAACTCCATTGCAATTGCAGTTTGCTCAAGAACTGTGGAGAGAGATTGCCTCAACGCTGAAAACAATCCAGCAAAACTTACCTGTAAATTCTCATGAGCATATACTGGAATTTCTGGTGGTCGCTTGGACTGGGAAGTAAAAGTCGAAAGTTCACCTGCCAGCTGTAGCAGCTCAAGAAATAAGTTGTGTGGATGTAATCGGGGCTGAGCTGTGATCTGCTTCAGTAAGGGCTCAAAGCGGTTAATAACTTGCAGTAGCAAATAATCAGCAATCTCTGCAGAGCCACTCCTGCCACTGTCACTCAGGCGGTGGCCAAGAGCAGAGCCGCGATGATCGAGCAGCCCTTTAACTTCTTCAATATAAGCATTAATTACTGAAGAGGTCTCCGCATTTAACAACGGTGGTATATAGTCAGCATCCAACTCCACCGGCTTTTCCGGCTGACGTTCTTTAATCCGCGCAACACCAACCGCCGCGTAGCCACTCAGGTCATCACTGCCCAATTTCAGACAAGCCCTTAACTTTCCGATCTGGATACGGGCGGACTCGCCGGATGATGCCGCACTATTACGGGCATCAAAATTCGAAGCTTGATAACGGGCCTGAGGGAAATCCTCCTGATCTCGAATGGACTCCTGGCTACCTGGGCGTTTCATTGGCACGCACAGATAAACTATCTCATCGCGAGTATTAACCGGAACTTCTAAAACATCCGGTAAATGTTCATTCTCAGGGGCAAGTATCGGAGTGCCATCAGGAAAAACAGCCTTCACTTTCGACAGAGAAATTTTCCCCATCAATAAAGGTTCACTGTCAATCGCCAGCTCTACAATTCCCCAAGTGTAAGGTCCAAGAGGGGCCGTACGCGCTTCGACAAGCTGTTCGAGATAGCGATCCTGTTGTTGAAAATGCTGAGGGCGTAAAAACATGCCCTCGCTCCAGATCACCTTATTGTTTGCCGACATAAATGTTCCTTAGAAAAGCTCGCATAATATTTCCAGGGCATAAATTTCTATCCCCCGTGGCAATAATTTTTTGCCTTACTGAGATTGCTGCATATCAGGGAGCGTTTTTTTCATTCTTTCATAGTCTTCTTTGGAGATTGTTACCGTATCTCCACTGTCATCATCACTGCTTCGAGTAGTTAATTTTGCCCGGCGGCGTTTGGCAATATCATCAGGTGAGCCAATTCGTACATCGGCAAGTGACACCTCATATTCATTTTTCTTGTGATCAGTAATTGGCAGAACCATTAATGCCTCGGCATCCTGATACTGTACAAACTCAGCCAACAGCCCGATATATTTCACGTCCGGTGTTAGTGCCAACTCTTCTATACGCTGCTCTCCGGGCGCAAACTCTTTGAGAATGACAGTATCAATTAAATCCTTACCGAGACGGGATTGGGCATTTTCGTAAAGATTAAGGAAGTCTTCACGGGCAAACTGGCGCTCATCTGCAAGCATAAATACTCGTATAACGACGGGGGAAGCTCGGCCATCATCGTCCGGGTTTACATCATTTTGTGTCTCTACAACCAATTCGAGACTGGTATCCAGATTTAAAGTCCGCCTTGTTGTTTGGCAACCGGCAATCGCAACTGCTAAAAACCCAATTAGACCGACCTGAAATAGTTTTTTAATCGACACAAGTAACTCCCTCTTTTCCGTCAACTTATTAATTTTTAATGCTTCGCGCATTTTTTAACTCTGACAATTGGTTTTCATATGTAACTGCAAATTCATCACCAAATAGCTTGCGATAACAATTATCTGGATCACCTACCAATTCCCTGTAAATTGCAGTAAATCCTTCCCATTTTTTTGCATTTTTGTTACCAAAAACACCGGAAGTATTTCCCAGTCTACGTTCAATATTTTCCGGACTGAAGAATTTGAGCATGGCACCGTAACCAGCTCTCATTCCAGCCAATACTGCAACTTGATGATCCGACAGATCATCAAAACTATCCTTCACTGCCTCAGCCGGATTCATAAAAGCACCGGTACCCGCAAACATAGCCTCCAGAGCGTCTCTCTCTGTGGCACTAAATTTCAACGGGTTATTGGCCTCCGTTTGAATCATGGTTCTCTGCACACGCAACTCATTCTTAATGCTGTTTCTCGCGCGCAATAGGTCAATAAGACGAGCCACCGTCTCTCGTACAATTTCAGCGGCCTGTTGGTCGGCCTGTTGTAACTGGATGGGATTCATACTCAAACCGAGCGTTGAGGCAAAAACACTCCCCCCTGTAGAACCTGTTGGCTTTGTGACCGGAGGCTGCTGCAAATGCGAAAATTGCTGAGCTTGAGCTGCCAAATCCGGGGAAGTGGGCGTGGGCGTGGGCGTGGGCGTGGGCGTGGGCGTGGAAGCATGCTCAGAACCAAACCCCGGAGCACCATCAACTTGCTGCCCCTGCATTGCAGCGAAAGAATCCGCGAAAGGGTTGCCTTGAACCTGCGGAGAAACTGGCTGTTGGTTAAAAGCCGAGGGGGACTGTCCCGGCGGCTGAGACTGCATTGGCTGAGACGGGATCTGGGGCTGAGGCTGGACCTGGGGCTGCAAAGCCTGAGGTTGCGGCGGTATAGAAGGGGCCACAGGTTGCTGTGACATTCCCTGGAAACCGCCCATCGGAGCTTGGGGCTGCGGGGGCACCTGCGCTTCTGGCGCTGTAACTGCCTCAACGATAGGCTCTGGTACCTGCTGAGGGTTTATTTGCATAGAGTGCTGGTCCGCTGGCACATGGTCTTCTGCACTACCGTCTTTCCACCACTCATCATCAGACCACTGGTTTCCAGATTGTTGCTGCTCTGCAGAGCCCACTAAGCCACCCATTGTCGACGCCTCAGACATACCATTGGACTGACCAAATGCTGCGAGCGGATCAAGAGGACCAGATTCTGTAGTTAAAAGACTATCACCAGTTGGGGTATTACTCTGGCTGCTCAGCCCCACCGAACCCCACTCTCCGGCCTGAGCCGCATCTGCGGGCGCGCCGGAACCAGGCTCAAGCCAACTATCCAATTCCTTTGCCTCAGCCTGGCTCTGCATTTTTGCCATAGCATCCGCACTGAACGTTGTCCGATCTGAAGTATCGAGAAAATCTGCACTGCCCAAGCCCTTGGGAAGATCCCCTTCCTCTTTAGGTTTGCGCAGTGAAACTTTTAACTTATATTCCCCGAGGACGATAATATCGCCCTCTTTTAATGGGACCTGATTACCCTTACCCAGCGGATTTTCTGATTCGTTGTAGTAGGTTCCGTTGGTACTAGTATCTACCAGGAAGTATTGATTTTCCGCGAAGGCAATCTGTGCATGCTTTGAGGAAACCACTCGATCTGGATCCGGCAAAACCCAATAATTATCGGCAGAGCGACCTAGACTGCCACCAGCCTTCGTGAACAGTTTTGTATGTTTAAGCATATTGGCACCGGAAGGGTCGGCCAATACAGATAGAATTAGATCCATTTATTCCTGACTCACAATAGTGGTTTGATCACAGTCTTCAGGTTTATTTTATCTTTACGTAACTCTGTGGTACTTCGGACCGAGGACAATTAAGCCCAGGGACCTTTGAGTGTACCGCCTCCCAAAGAGCTAAATCGTGGAAGCATTACCTGGTCACGCCCCTGCACCGATCGCATAGTACTAATCCCCGCTTGCATAAATTTTGCCGCTGAGCGATCTGTCAGTAGAGCCTCTGCACAGGGAGTTAATAATTCACCATGAGGTAACTTGCGCAAATGAAGAGGTAAATCTTCATAGCTTGCAGATAATGGGGGCTGTAATTTGCCTGTTTGAGAAAATCCTTGGCAAACGGCCAGGGCCAACAGGTAAACGCTATTGCCCCAGAGGTAATATTCATGCCCCTGCTCAAGAGTTAATTCTTCAAAATTAAAATACTCTGTGGTTGAAGTATCTTTCCCAAAAGGCAGTCTCAACATAAACCTGGGAGCCGCTAGCGCCACATGCTCACTAGCGGAATATTCACGTACCGCCTGCCAGCTTTCCGCAAACTGATCACTTAAGGGGTAGTACCAGTCATCGGGATCTACTGAGCCTGACAAATTTGGACAACCCGCTAGTTTCGGGTCTCCCCCCAATAAAAGTGCACTCCCGGCAGCTTCTGCAATTGTCGATAAATCTATCAGCAGGTGCAGGTCCCGCTCCTCATCGGTAATAAAATAATCCCCCACGACCAGGTTGTAAGGGATATTTCCCGATGCAGTTTCACGCTCAACGAGCAATTTAAACGTCTGCGATTTTTCCAGGTCACTTTCAGCCTCAGCAAAATCTGCAAGAAGCTCTTCTTTACTGACGTCTACCAAGTAAAATTCCAGATTTCCGTGCTCTTCAACACGCCTCAATAGCAATTGCAGACTCAGCCAACTGGCCTCCAATTGACGAAAATCACTGTGATGCATCAATTTGCGCATCGCATCAGAAGTAGCCTCTGCCAGAGCATCCAGGTATTCTGCCTGACGTGGGTCCTCGCTTTTCTGCACATAGGGAGCCACAATATCTTTGATCAGCTGGTCAACCTGGAAAGTATTTTGACCTTCTTTTGCATTGCGTTCACGGCCGGCAGCGAGAATTTCATCCAATATTGACTGCTCACTATCGCGTTGCCCAGAGCCTGGCTGAGTCGCCAGCTCAGGCTTCCACTGTTGAATTTCCTCGGCAGCTTGCTGGAACTGGCTTGGATCCAGCAGCCTGCGCTCCAGCTCTATAAACTTCTTAAACAGTGGCAGGCGGCTATACAGGTAGTCCGGGTGTAAATCATCGAAGCAGGGTAAACCCAAGGGACGATCCAATACGGGCAACTGCAAACTCACCCCAAGATCTGCAAATACGCCCTCAAAAGTATCGCGGTTCAACAGGTATACCCTGCGGCTGGAAATCGAATCAGGCTCACACTGGCGGCGGCTCGCCCTTCCGCTGAAATCACCCAGGATCGCAACTTTCAATCTATCAGTGCCAAAATCCATAATTGGTTTTTCCTTATTGTTATCGCCAAGGATTTGAAATCCCGCTGAAATGCTGGGCCTACTCACAATTTGTCACCTGCTGACAGGGGCTTAATAGCCCTGCTTTTTATGGCCTTTTAACGCCCTCAACTCAACTTCGGAGTCTATCTAGGCAGTTTCTTTAGATTCTTTTTCGACTTTATTTGTTTTTTTGGGGCGGCCGCGTTTCAGTGGTCGTACCCTCTGGTTAACAATCTGCTCTATTTTCTCTTTAAACGCATCCCCGCCAAGCACATGACCTAACTTAATCGTTTCAGCGATATAGTCGAGCAACTTTCGATCAAAACTATACTGAAATAACTTCCTGTAGGATTGCGCTCTTTCCACCACAGTATCTCCTAAAGACAGATACAAACGGTGATCTTTAATCAAATTATCTTTCTTAATGTTTGCGTGGTGATTAAAACTTGACCACTCATAATCCTCCAGGGATTCCGCCAAACCCAAATACAGGGGGCGCAATTCCACATACCGGTAACAGGTCAGCAAGTACGCATCAGAATCAATTAAGCTGGACTTATAACGCCCACGCCACAGAGTCCCGGAGCGCTTGTAACGGTGATTGACAAACTGCACATAGCGACGCCCAAGGGACTGCATCATGGATGATATCCCATCAGGTATCGTGGGCGTAGCTATGATCTGGATCATATTGGGCAATAAAACATATGCGTGAACATCAACGCCATACTGGTCTGACGCGTTACGCAAACTAATCAAATAATATTGAAAATCCTCATCATCAAAGAAGCAGGGCAGATTGTTGTGGCCGACCTGCACAATATGCTGAGGAACATTTATCAAGTTGAGCCTGGGCAAACGGGGCATTTTGCCTATGGGTCCTTTTTTAGCGGGCTTACACCCTTTTCTGTAGAGAGGTAAAGCCATTATTATCGCAAATGAGTGAAAAGTATTTCAAACTTGGTATGCGAGCAAGTTAACATTACCCTCGGTGATCGGTTGTAATAATATTACGCCGCATTGTATTGCTTTTTATTAAAGGGGAGTTGCACCAGACATGGATCAAATTAGTCTGGCAGTCAACGGGCGTACTGACATTGGTCAGGTTCGTGAGGAAAACGAAGATAGTATTCGCTGGCATGCATCGGCGGAACAGCCCTTTGCATATATCGTTGTAGCTGACGGTATGGGTGGCTATACCGGTGGCGCCACCGCCAGTAAAATTGCGGCTGAAACAGTTCAAGCCCATCTCGATGACCTCCTGAAACACACGTTTTTCTCCTGCACATCTGAACAGCAACAGCTTATTTTGCGCGCGACCCTTATCGACGCAGTAAACAGTGCAAATACTGCCCTGATCAACACAAAAAACCTAAATCCCCAGTTCTCTAATATGGGAACAACGTTGGTTGCCGCGGTCATGTGGCGCGACTTTTTGATTGTTGCCCATATCGGTGATTCTCGCGCGTACCTGTGGAACAATTATGGATTGCAGCGCCTTACAAGAGATCATAGCGTTGTACAGGAGATGATTGATTCTGGCCAATTAACCCCCGAACAGGCCAAAGAATCCAATATTCGCAATCACATTACCCGTGCCTTAGGTGTTTCCAATAATGTCGAGGCAGACATTAACAGCTGGAAGCTCACCCAGAATGCACTCCTTTTATTATGTAGTGATGGCCTCACTGAATATCTCGACGATCATGCCATTGAGCGAGTGCTAGCCACTCATCGACCGGCACTGGAGTGTGTATATCGCTTTATTGATGATGCGAATCGCCTCGGAGGGCGTGACAATATTACTGCCGGAATACTGGAATATTCTTCACAATCACTACACCAAATACTCCCCCACGAACAAAGTGTTACCGAACGTCCCGAATCTCCTGACGTAACAATTAGAAAGTTACACCGCTAAATTTGATTTACCGGATACTGCAATATGACACCGGAACGTCTTACCCAGCTGATACCCAACTTACTCGATACACTTAACCCCCCACCAATTACCCTTTCTCATGAGAGCCCTGCATCAGCTGCACGCTGGCTCTCCCAAGTTGAACAATTACCAGGAAACACCACTCACAATCTGCAGCGAGAAGATTTTTGGCCAGCGCTGCCGCATATCACAGCCAATCGATACAGTCTCGATTCGGCACCCGCAGTGCCTCTTCTGTATGAAGCTGATAACAGTCCCACCCAATTAACCAATATCCCCGGCGTCAATCCTGCAAATGATCTGGTGCCAGCTCTGGATCGCTGCCACCAGGTTGCAAGGCACATTGTCAGCGCAACTGGGGAAGTTGCTTTTGAGCGGACAGATGTTGTTATTCCTGGGCCGCTGCCTTTTGAGTGGAAACGCTACTTTCGTTCAACAATTAACGAAGATATCGGTATCGGTGCGGGTTGGCGGCACTCTTTAAGTGAGAAACTGGTTGTACACGACAATACCGTCAACCTGATTACCGCTGAGGGCAGGTCTGTAAAGTTTAAACTGCCCGCCATTGGCCACGGGTGTTACAACCGATTTGAACGCTTGTTACTGTTCAGGCAGAGCCTGCATAGTTACCGCTTGACGACATTTAACCAGCATCACAAAATTTTCCGTGCCGACGGTGTAAATAGCGCTTTACCACTTGCAGAGATCAGGGATCAATTTGGTAATGCTTTAACCATTGACTACCAAGAGGGCTTGCCCCAGAAAATAGTTAGCTCCTGGGGCCGGGTTATTGAATTTAATTGTCAAAACGGTCATATCTGTAATTTGGTGAATAGCCATGCTGTCGAAGGGCAAAATAACCTTTGCAGCTATAACTACGAGGAAGGACAACTATTCGAAAGCTGCAGTGGGCTTCACAAAGAGAGTTATCAATATAAAAATACAAAGCTGACCCAGCTAAATAATAGCGATTCCGGAGATTGTCAATTTACATATGATGTACATAACCGGTGCCACATATTAAAGAATAATGGTCTCGTTACTCATTTAAGTTGGCACGCGAGTAACAATACCTGCACCATCGACTCAAATTTATCTGGCCCCATTTATCTACGCTTCAATAAATTCGGCCAGCGGATTTCCGAGCAGCAGGATTCTCGCTCACTGAGTTGGCTATTTGATTCCTACGGCAATCTCTGTGAAGAAATCAAGGCAGATGGGCTTAGGCTTTTCTACCGTCACGATGAATTCGGCCGACTTGTCCGCTCCACTTCTCACAGCATTAGCAATCGCTATATATACGACGACCGTGGTTACTTGCGAGCAGCACTTATTAACGATGAGATACTGTGGCAATACCAGTTCAATGATAAAGGTCGGCCAGAACTCATCATCGATCCGGAAAAACAAGCCTGGAATTTCCTTTACACGGACCGGGGCCAGCTCAAGCAGATCCAGGATCCAGAGGGAGGCAAAGTAGACTTCAGCTGGGATGGGCAAGGCCAGCTACAATCGGTGCGCAGGGGCGAGAAGCTTCTGGCCTTTGAATACGATCACTGGCAACGAATCACTTCACTAAAAATGAATGGAGAAGTGTGGCGTGAGTGGAGCTACGGTAATGCGGGTGAATTGCGCGAAGCCCACCTCGGGATTCACCAATACGGTCTGGACTACTCCGAACGCGGTCTGCCCAATGCCGTTCACGGAGACAGCGGACAAAGTATTCTTTGTGATTACGACAACGCTGGCAGGCCCTGCCATATCAATTTCGCCGATGGTAACAATTGGCAACTCAACTACAACGAAAGGGGTCAGTTAACCTGTCTGGAAACCCCGGCGGGCAACTACTTTTGGGAGTATGACTGCTACGGGCAATTAGTCAGTCACAAAGCACTTCAAGATCGAGTCTGGCGCTGGCACTACAATAACAACGGCAGCCTGCATGAGTATTGTGATAATGACTCCCGCTGGTATTTCAACTACAACAACAATGGTGTATTAACTGGTATCCGCAATAATAGTGGCCAAAACAGTGAGTTCCACTACGACCAGCAACACAGATTGGTACAGGCAGATAATTCCCTATCGTCGGTGCGCTTCAAATACGATAGTCGCAACCGGGTGATTGCCGAACACCACGACAGTGCAGAGGTCAGAGATTTCAGTCTTCAATACCAGTATGACAGTCGCGGCTGGCTAAAGAGTGCCAGTTCCGACAATCTCGATTTATCTTATACCTTCGCCCCTTGCGGAGCCCTCTACGGTATTGATGCCAACGGTGAGTCTGTACTTCGTACTGAGTCCAAAGGGCAGGATAAAATCCAGGTTCAAGGGGAGGTCCGCAGTAATCACAAATATCTGTTTGGGCGCCTGACGGGACTGGAACATGGCCAAGCACTTTCCTGGCGCTTCGACAAAACGCCCACCGTTCAATTGACCAACCCATTGCGGGCCTTACAAATTTCTTCCCAACCCCAAACTGAAAGTGATAAGCGCGGCAACATTACCAGTGAGCGCAATATACCCGGCCGCAAGGATTATCAATACCAGTACGACGGCTGGGGGCTGATGAGTCATGCAGAGTGTGGTGAATTTAAAACCTACTTCCGCTATGACCCTTTCGGTCGAAGACTGAGCAAGACTTGCACCCATCGGAAATCAACTCGTCAACGCAGGGTTGTCACCATCTGGAGCAGCCTTGGTATTTGGGGAGAGGTTCATAATATTGATGGAAAATCCCGGGGCTTAAGCCACTGGATTCATCAGCCCCAAACCAATGCCATTCTCTGCCAGTGGACCGCTGACAGTACCGAGTATTACCTTTCTAATCCCGACGGCAAGCCACTGGCGATTTTTGATGCCCAAGGCACCGTTCAGTGGTCTCAAGGTGGGGAGGGTACAGACCCGCACAACCAGGGGCCAAGCGCTTGGCGGGGGACTAATTTGCTCGCGGATGTGGAGACCGGGCTCTGGTATCACCCTTCAGGTTACTGGAGCCCTGCCCTTGGTATCTGGCTCAATGGGGATCGCTCGCACAACTTAGCCACTTCAGCCCCATCAATCGGGCAACTTTAGCGGAGTATTCGGGCAGCTAACTCAACAGTCACTGGCCGAGACACGTCTTATCTGCCTATACACTATGGGTATATCTATCGGCCCGTGAGTGTTATGGAAGAGCGCTCAGATTTTGAGATCGGTGGGATCCATGTTGCCAGGGGAGAGTCCCGCCATATTGATCTGCCCGTGGTAAGGCTGTACACAAGCACAGAAATGGCGATTCCGGTGTATGTGCAGCGGGGCAAAAAAGATGGTCCCAGGATGTTCGTCTGTGCTGCATTGCACGGTGACGAACTCAACGGTATTGAGGTAATAAGCCGGCTTATCCAAAGTGGCCGCCTAAAATCCCTACGCGGGACCCTGGTTGCCGTTCCAATGGTTAACGTTTACGGGGTATTGCAACACACACGTTACCTGCCTGATCGACGGGATCTAAACCGTTCATTTCCCGGATCGGCAAAGGGATCTCTCGCCGCGCGCATGGCCCACGTTTTTCTCAAAGAGATAGTCACCAAGTGTGACTATGGCATTGATTTACACACAGGCGCAGTCCATCGCAGCAACCTTCCGCAAATTCGCGCTAACTTGGACGATACCCAAACCCGCAAGCTCGCCAAGGCTTTTGGTGTTCCAGTGCTGCTAAACGCCTCTATTCGTGACGGGTCCCTGCGCCAAGCGGCCGCAGATCTCGGTGTGAAAGTGTTGCTCTATGAGGCAGGTGAAGCCCTCCGTTTCGACGAACTCAGTATCCGCGCGGGTGTTAAAGGTGTGATCAACGTGATGAAACACCTGGAGATGCTGCCGCAAACCCGGAAAACGAATGTGATAGAGCCATTTGTCGCTCGCCGAAGCGGTTGGCTGCGCGCGGGGGATAGTGGTATCGCCAATCATCTTAAGGCGCTCGGGGATCAGGTCTACCGGGGGGAATTACTGGCAACAATTGCAGACCCGTACGGCCAGGAACTCGACCAGCTGTTCTGCAATGAAGACGGAATAATTATTGGGCGACAGAATATACCCCTTGTACAGGAGGGTGAGGCGATGTACCACATCGCCTACTTCCGCGAACCCGAGGGCGTTGTCGAAAACCTGGAGCTACTCCAGGACACCCTCTTACCGGATGAGAACTTCTAAGCTATTGCTGCTTCAAAAGTTCCAGGACCTCTTTGCTCGGATACCCTTGAACTTCAACGCCGGCGCGCTTTTCAAATTCACTCACCGCTTTACGAGTGCCAGGCCCGGCCTTTCCATCGATTTCGCCGGTATAAAACCCTTTTTGTTTGAGCAACTTCTGTAGCTCTTCCACCTGAACACTATCCAGTGGAGTAAAGGGGCGTTTCCAGTCATTTACCAAAGGAGCACCGCCGCCAATCCGGTCTGCCAGCAGGCCGATGGCGATCGCATATCGATCGGAGTTGTTGTAACGCTTGAGGACAAAGAAATTTTTGAACACTAAAAATGCAGGGCCATTTCTTCCATCTGGCAGCTTTAGCTCTGCGATAGCTTTTTTATTGGGAAAGGCCTCTCCATTGGCTCGCGTCACACCCAGCTTCTCCCACTCTGCCACCGACATCTTGCCTGCCGGCATTTTGCGGGTGGGGATATTCACTTCATAACCCCAGGGCTTACCCCGCTGCCAGCCGTTACTGGATAGCAGGTTAGCGGCGGTGGCCAGTGCATCCGGGACAGAGTTCCAAATATCCCGTTTACCGTCACCATCAATATCTACAGCATAAGCCTGATAACTGGTCGGGATAAACTGGGTATGTCCCATGGCCCCGGCCCAGGAACCCAACAGATGTTGTCCCTCAATATCACCGGCCTGCAAAATTTTCAGTGCCGCCAGCAGCTGCTGACGACCAAACTTCTTGCGCTGGGGGTCCGCATAAGCCAGCGTTGCCAGGGAGCGAATAACACTTCGCATCACCTTGTCATTGCCAAGAATCCCTCCAAAGCTGGATTCCACCGACCAGATCGCCAGGAGAATATTGGGGTCCACCCCGAAGCGCTTCTGGATCTTATCCAGCCAGGGCTTCATTTTCTCCTTCTCCTGTTTGCCTCGCTCTATCGCTCTCTTCTGCACCCGGTTATCAAAGTACTGCCATACCGGCGCCTTGAACTCCGGTTGGTAAGCAGCGCGATCCAGAACCCACTGGTCTGGAGAGGTGATGCCCTCAAAGGCTCTATCGTAAACTTCCGCGGAGATACCGTTTTTAATCGCGGTATTTCGGAATTCCTTTACCCACTGCTCAAAGGCCGGGTCGGCTTTCTCTTGGGCATGAGTGTTGGAAACCATGAGCACCACACTGATAGCGAGGAGCCAGGATAGATATTGAAACCATTGCAATCTGGGCATGGAATTACCTTCGAGACAACTTTTGCTCGCTCAAGGGTAGAACGAGCCACCCTTATCCGAAAGGTGGACCGGCCAGTAACCGTTGAACTTCCCACCTGCTATTAGACTGGACAGTGGCTCATGAGGGAAGTTCGCGCTGCGCACCTTGGGAGTGAGCCCTGCCGCAAAACAGGGAAGATTAGGGAATGACGTAAAACAACACCGCAAAGAAATGCAAAATACCGCCAGCTAAAACAAAAAGGTGCCAGATGGCATGATGGAAGCGCAGGCTGCGCCAGAGATAAAAAACGATACCGCCGGTGTAACAGAGTCCCCCCAGAACCAGCAGCCAGAGGCCGCCAGTCTCAAGGCTGTCTGCCAAAGGCTTGATTGCAGCGACGACCACCCAGCCCATCAAAGCGCTGAGAGTGATCGACAGAGCACGTATTTTCTTCAAGGGCGTGAACTGGATAATCAATCCGACCAGTGCAAGCCCCCAAATAATCCCGAACAGCCACCATCCCCAAGGGCCCCGCAAGGTAACCAGGGTGAAGGGGGTATAGGTTCCCGCAATTAAAAGGAAGATTGACGAATGGTCCAGAGTCCGCAGAATCGCTTTGGCGCCGATATGACTGACCGCGTGGTACAGGGTGGACGCAAGAAAACAGAGTATCAGGGTAGAGGCGTAGACGCTGGAGCTGACGATATGCCATGCATCTCCGCGCAGGGCAGCAAATCCGGTCAATACACCCAGACCGGCAATTGCCAAAAGGGCCCCAACGCCATGTGTCACGCTGTTGGCGATCTCTTCAGCAAAACTGTAACGACTGGCAACGGAAACGGAAGATGACATAGATTAGCCCGGTTAAATTCAGGTCATAAGCCTGCGGAAAGTGCACGACCAATAACTTGGAACAGGTCTAATGATCAAAGGCCTCACTTAAAATAGCAAGGCCATCACCAGACTGCCTATTCACAACCGGGCGGTCAGGGCCTAAACACTGGCGTTGTGAATACCCATTTCGCAAAGAGCGGAAGATTCACGAACAATAGTTTCGTTGCGATCAGGACCAGTAGAAACAATATCTACAGGAGCACCCACCAGCTCTTCGATGCGGGCGATATAGGCGCGTGCATTGGCCGGCAGATCCGCTTCGCGACGTACACCGAAGGTATTCTCAGTCCAACCGGGCATAGACTCATAAACCGGCTCAACACCTTCCCAGCCAGCGGCATCAAAGGGTACTGGCACTTCTTCACCGGCACTGTTGCGGTAACCTACACAAACCTTCACCTCCTCGAGACCATCGAGAACATCCAGCTTGGTCAGACACAGACCGGAGATACTGTTGATGCGGATCGCGTGGCGCACAGCAACCGCATCAAACCAACCGGTGCGGCGCTGCCGACCAGTCGTAGCGCCGAACTCGTGACCTTTTTCACCCAGGTGGCGACCAACTTCGCAATCCAGTTCGGTCGGGAAGGGACCGCCACCGACACGGGTGGTGTAGGCCTTGGTAATACCCAGCACATAATCCAGATACAGGGGGCCAAAACCGGAACCAGTGGCAGTACCGCCGGCAGTAGTGTTGGAGGAAGTCACGAATGGATAGGTACCGTGATCGATATCCAGAAGGGAGCCCTGGGCACCTTCGAACAGAATATGCTCACCGTTCTCGCGCGCTTTGTGCAGATGATCCGCCACGTCGGTGATCATCGGCACCAGTTGATCGCGCCAGATCTTGGCCTGCTCAACGGTATCTTCGTAACTGACCGGATCAACTTTGTAGTACTCGGTCAGGGCGAAGTTGTGGTAATCAATCAGCTCTTTCAGCTGGTTGCAGAAGTTATCCCAGTTACACAAATCACCCAGACGCAAGCCTCGGCGCGCTACTTTATCTTCGTAAGCGGGACCAATGCCGCGACCAGTTGTACCGATTGCTTTGGCGCCACGTGCTTTTTCTCGAGCCTGGTCGAGGGCAACATGAACGGGCAAAATCAGCGGGCAAGCCGGCGACAGACGCAGTCGCTCGCGCACGGGTACGCCGCGCTCTTCCAGCTCAGCCATCTCTTTCAGCAGCGCTTCGGGAGAGAGCACCACACCATTGCCGATAAGGCAGGTAACGCTGGGGCGCAGGATGCCGGAGGGAATCAGGTGCAGTACGGTTTTTTCGCCATCGATTACCAGGGTGTGGCCCGCATTGTGACCGCCCTGGAAACGCACTACCAGCGAGACCTGTTCGGTTAGCAAGTCGACAATTTTGCCCTTGCCTTCATCGCCCCACTGGGTACCCAGTACTACTACGTTCTTGCCCATCTGTATAAATCTCTAAACTCAGGTTTTTCTCTGCAGGAGCCGGGGCCCCACATAAATGGATGTCTGCGGGCTGGCCCGCGGAATAATAGGCACATCCACTGCGCCCGAAAAATCAGTCTCGTGGTTTAACCACCCACGAATCGCCCTCTGTAACCAACTCTCGGTCACAGCGGGAATCCAGTTCACTATCGGCGCCATTGGCGAGGGCAGTGATAACCACTTCACCGCGACTCCGCAGATCGTGAATCACCTTCCACAATTCAGCGCCCATGGAACCAGACACATCTGGTGCCAATATTGCAGCGCGCTCGTCGACAGTGGCGCTACCCAGGTTACTCAATGCCACCAGGTCACTACTGAAGCCCGTTGCCGGGCGGTCGCGCCCAAACACAGCACCGATACCGTTGTAGCGCCCACCGTTAGCTAAGGCTTGGCCATGACCCGGTGTATAGGCGGCGAATACCAGGCCCGTCTCGTAGTCGTAGCCACGCACTTCACTCAAGTCGAAAAACAGCGTTACCTCTGGGTAGCGCTCACTCAGGGCCTCAGCTACCTGCGTCAGGTCGGAGACCGCCGCCAACAGGTTTTGAGGGGCCGCAGAAAAGAGTTCGCGAGCTCTGTCCAGGCATTCCCGATCACCGACCAGCCCCGGCAGGGCCTTCAGCCACTCTGCAGCTTTCTGATCGACGACATTCTCTTCAACCCACTCACACAGATCTGCGGTCGCTTTGCTCTGCAGCATCGCCGACAGGTCACTGCGTTGCTCATCATTGAGCCCCGCCGCTTCAACCAGGCTTTGGTATATAGCTACGTGACCCAGGTCCAGGTGCACCTGGCTGATACCGGCAACCTGCAGGCTTTGCAGCATCAGTGAGATCACCTCGAGATCTGCACTGAGGTTATCGACACCAAACAGTTCGGCACCGACCTGTATCGGCGCACGCGAGCCCATTGGGGTTCGCGGCTTGGTGTACACCACCTGCCCGGCATAGCAGAGGCGGTTGGCGCCTCGGCGAGGGAAGCTATGGGCATCGATTCGAGCAGTTTGCGGAGTCATATCCGCACGTATTCCCAAGGTGCGACCAGACATCTGGTCGGTGACCTTAAAGGTGCTCAGATCCACATCATGTCCCATCCCAATCAAAAGGGACTCGGTAAATTCCAACATCGGCGGTATCACCAGCTCGTACCCCCAGCAATGGTAGAGGTCCAGTAGTTGGCGGCGCAGAGTCTCCAATTGGACGGCATCGGCAGGCAGAATTTCTGCAATGCCATCCGGTAACATCCAGCGATCGGCTTGAGTCATGATGAAATGAATTCGTCAGCAAGAAATTGCGGTGCTACAGCGCTTCCCACAAATAAGCCGCAGCACTTCCCACAAAAAAACCGGGCTGGGCCCGGTTTGCGTGATTTTAGCATCAAGTGCTGACAGGAAGGTAGGGTTATTAAAACTAACCCGACGCCTGCAGCACTGGGTGGCCGGTGCTGTAGGCGATTCTAAGCCCTACTCTCCCTTCGGGTCTTTCAGGTAGCGGAAGAATTCGCTATCCGGATCGACCAGCAGCATATCCGACTTACTCCGGAAGGACTCCTTGTAAGCCTGCAGACTGCGGGTAAAACGATAGAACTCGGGGTTCTTGCTGTAGGCCGCAGCGTAAATAGCCGCCGCCTCCGCATCACCTGCACCGCGCAGCTCTTCGGCCTGACGGTAGGCCTCGGACTCAATCACCACCTTCTGGCGATCCGCGTTGGCCTTGATACGCTCACTGGCCTCTTCACCTTTCGCGCGGTGATCCCGCGCTTCCAGCTCACGACCGGCGCGCATACGCTGGAAAACGGACTCGGAAACTTCTGGCGGCAGGTCGATGCGCTTAACCCGTACATCAATCACTTCCACACCCAGGTTCTTTTGAGCGACCTGATTCAGGTTTTTGGTGATCTCAGACATTAGCTCGTCGCGCTCACCACTGACCACTTCGTGCAGATCGCGCACACCAAACTGGTTACGCAGGCGGTCATTGATTTGCTCTGACAGCAGACGCACCGCATTGCGCTCATCACCGCGAGTGGCAATGTAAAACTTATCCACATCGGAGATTCGATACTTCGCGTATGAATCAACCATCATGAACTTGTTTTCACTGTTGAGCATGCGCACGGGGCTGGAATCCACCGTTTGAATACGCGCGTCAAACTTGCGCAACCTTTCCGCAAAAGGAATTTTGAAGTAGAGACCCGGCTCGGTGTAGGTACGCACCAGCTCACCGAAGCGCAGCAACACGGCTTTTTCAGTCTCTTTTACTACAAAGGCGCTGGAAGAAAGGACCAGTACGCCAAGCAGGATGACAACAATAATACCCAGTGTTTTGTTATTCATATCATCCCCTCCTAGCGAATAGTCTGACTGCGACGGTTGCTGGCGGCATCCTGGCGCAAGCGCTCAACAATACGCTGATAGACTTCCTCAATCATTACAGGCGAGGTGTCCTGGCTTTGGGCCGCTCGCACCGCACCTGCGCCCCCTTGCGTCAACTTATCTAAAGGCAGATACATCATGTTGTTGCCACCCTCGACATCCACCATCACCTTGGAGGTACTGGACATCACATCCTGCACCGCATCCAGGTAGAGACGCTCACGGGTAACTTCCGGGGCACGCTCGTACTCAGTCAGCAGTTTCTCGAAGCGCACAGCTTCACCTCGAGCACTCTCGACGACGCGAGCCTTGTATGCCTCAGCCTCTTCGATAATTCGCTGTGCCTGACCTCGGGCTACGGGGATTTTTTCATTGGCGTAGGCTTGGGCCTCATTTTGTAGACGCACCTCGTCCTCACGGGCCTTGGTTACATCGTCAAACGCATCCTGCACTTCACGTGGCGCCTTCGCATCAGTCAAGTTAACCACATCAATGCGAATACCAGTCTGGTATAGGTCCAGGTATTCCTGCAGACGCTGCTGAGTATCAGTGGATACCTGAGTCCGGTTTTGGGAAATCACACCGTTTAAGGTGAGAGAGCCCACTACATGGCGAAGGGCGCTATCAGTTGCTTCCTGCAGGCTCTTAACCGGATCGCGAACGCGCAGTACAAAAGATTCTGCATCTCCGACCTGCCACTGTACGGTAAGCACCACCTCTACAATATTCGCGTCTTCAGTCAGCATCTGGCCGGTAGTGCGCTCAGTACGCACCTCGGTCATATTGACCTTGGTCACGGTATCAATAAGCGGCGGGTTCCAGTGTAGACCGGCAGATTCCGTGGAATGGTATTTACCCAGGCGCAAAACAACCGCCTGCTCATTAGCGTTAACCTGGTAAATACCCAGTCCACCGTAGATCAATACGGCCAGGCCAATAACCAGCACCCAAGGGAATTTGACAGAGTCGCCACTTGGGCCACTGCCGCCACCGCCAAAAAGGCCACTTAGTCGCTGCTGAATTTTTCGCAGTAGTTCATCGAGATCGGGCGGGCCTCCGTTATTGCGGTTACCGCCACCACCCCAGGGGTCTTTGTTGTTACCACCCGGCTCATTCCAGGCCATTTAACTTACTCCAACTATGATCACTTAATCTTTCTCTTCGGCGGATTCTAGCATCCATTGCCGACAAAATATCGCCGGCAGGGCCTGCCCTGAGGCAAGTGGGCAGTCTGCGGAGACTAACTCCAAGTAAATTCGACTACAGGCGACTATATGACCTGAATTTAAAAGTCAGTATTTATACAACGGTTACTCGGCAACTGGTTCTTCCGGTAGCCATTCCGGCGCATCATCGCCGGCGATATGTGGCGCCAGCAAACGCTGGAAATCACTGCGTGGCAACAGTACTTGCAGTTCGCAGTCACCGTTATCCCGATAGACCTCAGACTGCACCGCATTGATCTCAAACAGCTGTGCTCGCAGTCGGGACTGGTGGGGTTTTATCACCAGTTGCCCCCGCACCATCTGCTCCCCCAGGCGCTCGGCAATAGCTTCGATCAAAAGCTCGCAGCCCGCTCCAGTTGCCGCAGAGAGCCAAACTGCCCGAGGTACGCCCTCCTCATCCCGGTCTACGCGCGGCTCAAAATCTGCCAGGAGATCAATCTTGTTGTATACAACCAGTTGCGGCAGCTCCGAGGCATCAATCTCCTCCAGAACCGTTTGCACCTCTTCCATCAGGTGTAATCTATCATCTGCCGCAGCATCGACCACATGCAGGAGTAACGTCGCACTAGCCGCCTCTTCTAGTGTTGCACGGAAGGCCTCTACCAGCTTGTGCGGCAAGTGGGAGACAAATCCCACAGTATCAGCCAATACCATGGCGCCAACATTAGGTAATTCAACCCTGCGCATGGTCGGGTCGAGGGTGGCAAACAATTGGTCCCTGACATAGACCTCTGCATCGGTCAGTCGATTGAACAGGGTCGACTTGCCCGCATTGGTGTAGCCAACCAGAGATACTGTGGCCATTTCTGCCCGGGAACGCGCGCGGCGCCCCTGTTCCCGCTGGCGGCGTACCTTTTCCAATCGCTTCTCGATGGAATCTATGCGTGCGCGCAGCAATCGCCGGTCTGTCTCCAACTGGGTTTCACCGGGTCCACGCAGGCCGATACCACCCTTTTGCCTCTCCAGGTGGGTCCAGCCTCGCACCAGCCGCGTTGCCATATGGCGGAGCTGGGCCAACTCCACCTGAAGCTTACCCTCGTGAGTTCGCGCACGCTGGGCAAAAATATCCAGAATAAGTCCTGTGCGATCCAGCACTCGGCACTTTAATTCGCGCTCAATATTGCGCTCCTGACTTGGAGACAGGGTGTGATCAAAGATAACCAGGGCGGCTTCCTGATCTTTGACCACCTGGCGAATCTCCTCCAATTTACCTCGGCCAACAAAGGTCTTTGGGTCTGGAGTGGCGCGCTGGCCGAAAATAAAACTGACAGGATCTGCTCCGGCAGATAGGGCCAACTCCTCAAATTCACGAGGGTCGTCGGGACTGTCGATGGCGGAGAGTTCTAGGTGTACCAGTACTGCAAGCTCACCGGATTCCGGTCGATCGAAAAACAATGGGAATTCTCTATTGCGAAAAGGGCGCGATAAGCCCTGACTGAGGTAACAACCGGCAAGCCCTGCAAGGGGCTCACCGAGTTGCTGGCGCCCCGACAAAACGGGGTGCAGGTGAAATTGATACGGATCTTTTAGCTAAAGGATTCGCGCTCACCGCCTTCACCATTACCCTCGCCGCCGTGCTGGGCTGCGGGATTCAATAGCGGTACGCGCACTGCACGCGACGGAACAACCGTAGAAATGGCGTGCTTATACACCATTTGGCTCACAGTATTTTTGAGTAACACCACGAACTGGTCGAAGGATTCAATTTGCCCTTGGAGCTTGATGCCGTTTACCAGATAGATAGAAA